>JAKSQU010000073.1 GCA_024403965.1 Ruminococcus sp. | reverse complement strand
ATAACCTTTCCGAGAATTTCAACTTCATTGAGTATTATCGGTTCCATTGTATCATTTTCGGGCTGTAAACGGAAATGACCGTTTTCCTTGTAAAAGGTCTTAACTGTTGCACTTTCCTGATCGATGAATGCAACGATAATATCTCCGTTTTCAGCGTACTGTGTTCTCTGTACAATAACAATGTCGCCATCAAGAATTCCTGCATTTATCATGCTTTCACCCTTGATTTTCAGAGCGAAAAGCTGATCTGTATTATTGTCAGTTTCAAATCCGATGTAGCCTGTTATGTTTTCAACGGCTGTTATAGGCTGTCCTGCGGTAACTGTTCCCATAATCGGAACAGATGATGTACTGCTGTTAGGCAGACGGAGAGTTCTGTTAAGATTTCCCTGTTTTTCGAGAAGTCCTTCCTGTACAAGAATTTCAATGTATTTGTGTGCTGTTGACGTTGACTTGAATCCCATAGCGTCCTTGATTTCTCTTACAGACGGTGAAACACCCTGTCCGAGACGGCTGCGGATATAATTGAAAACAGCAATTTCCTTATCCTTGAGCATTAATTATTCCTCCGCAAGCTTGTTTAAAACCATCTTTGCAATCTTGTATGCGTCACCGCAGCCGAGAGTGATTACAAGGTCACCTTCCTGTGCGTGTTCACAGATGTAGTCACATACCTGACCAAAGTTGAAATACTTGCGTTCATCTGTCCATTCAGCATTTTCATCCTGTGGGAAGTATACGCAGCCCGGAATTTTTTCTGCAAGATGACGTGTGAAAATTCCGTAGGTATTCTTTTCTCTGCTGCCCATAATATCGGTGAGTACAGCGTGTGTAGGAATCTGAAGAACTTCAGCAAAATCATCGAGAAGAATCTTTGTGCGTGAGAATGTGAAAGGCTGAAATACTGCCCATACATTTTTGAAACTCATATCCATTGCGGCAGTGAGAATAGCCTTGAGTTCTGTCGGATGATGTGCATAGTCATCAACAACAGTGATGCCCTTTTCGTAGCCGAGCTTTTCAAAACGTCTCTTTGCACCGTGAAAATCTGCAAGACCTTTCTGAATGTACTCAAAATCAATGCCTACATATCTTGATGCGGCAATTGCAGCAAGTGAATTGAGAACATTGTGAATACCTGCGACATTAAGAGTGATTTTGCCGAGCTTTTCACCCTTGTACATAGCATCATATGTTGTGAGAAGGTCATTTTCGTGCTTTATGTTTTCAGCGTAGTAGTCGCATGAACTGTCTGAACCGAAGGTAATGATTTCCTTGCCTTCAATGCCTTCGAGAGATTTCATTGAATTTTCGTCTGTGCCGTTGATTACAATGCACTTTGTTGTATTTTCGTTGAATTTTTTGAATGACTTGATAATATTTTCAAGTGTTCCGAAATAGTCAAGGTGATCAGCGTCAACATTGAGAACAACTGCGATATCGGGGAAGAATTTAAGGAAATGATCTTCAAATTCACATGATTCGCATACGAGAATATCACTTTTTCCTGCAATACCGCTGCCGCCTATGCAAGGGAGCTTTCCGCCGATATATGCTGAAAGGTCAACGCCTGCTGTGTAGATAATCTGAGTAATCATTGAAGTTGTTGATGTTTTGCCGTGTGTACCTGAAACGCAGATAGCATTTTCGTACCAGCTTGTGATAATTCCGAGTAAATCAGCACGTTCAAGAACAGGAACACCGCTTGCCTTTGCGGCAACGAGTTCGGGATTGTCAGCCATGATTGCGGCTGTATGAACGATAAGGTCAGCACCTTCGATGTTTTCTGCTCTCTGTCCTACGAAAACAGGAATACCCATTTTTCTTACAGCATCGAGAGTTTCTGTTTCATTATTGTCTGAGCCTGTAAGGTAGTAGCCCTGACCGTGAAGAATCTGAGCAAGGGGATACATACCTGAGCCGCCTATACCTATGAAATGAATGTGTTTTTTGTCCTTTAAAATGTTGAGATCCATATTTATCACCTTTCATTTGATATAAAGAATTAACTTTATGATTTTATTTGAATTAATTATTAAAACTAAAAATATCCGAAAAGACTTGACATTTTTACTTATCTGAGTTTATAATATATATTGTGATTAAGAAAGCGTTAAAACAAAGGGGTTTTAACAAAAGCTTGTCAGCAGAGGGAAATTTCCTAAAATACAGGAGGAAAAGAAAAATGGAAATTACAGATGTAAAAATCAGAAGAATCATGACAGAAGGCAGATTAAGAGCTGTAGTATCAGTTACAATCAACGACCTGCTTGCAGTACATGATATCAAGGTAGTACAGGGCGACGAAAGACTTTTTGTAGCTATGCCGAGCAGAAAAGATGAAAACGGAGTTTTCCGTGATACAGTTCATCCGATAACAGCTTCATTCAGAAAAATTCTTGAAGAACGTATTCTTGATGCATACAGCAAGCAGATTGCAATGCTTGAAGCAGAGTCAGCTGACGAGGTATCTGCAGAATAACTGAATAATGCCTTTTATTATGTGCCTGTTCATCAGAACGGGCACTTTTTTATTGTTTCGTTAATCAGCAGACTTTTATTTATTCATTAAAACTGCTGTTTTGAGAATGATTATCTGAGTTTTTGCGTCTTTTATTTCGCCGTCCATTACCATGCGCAGTGCATCTGAAAACGGCATTTTCACAACATCAAGAAATTCATCTTCATCTGTGCACTGTCCCGAATATTCAAGTCCTTTTGCAAGATACATATGAATTATCTCTGTACTGTATGCAGGAAGGGGATAAATTCCGCCGAGATAGGTGTATTCACTGCATACAAGTCCTGTTTCTTCAAGAAGTTCACGTTTTCCGCATTCAGCATGGTCTTCGCCCTTTTCAAGCTTGCCCGCAGGCACTTCAAGGGTTGTTTCACCGAACGGATAACGAAACTGTCTGACAAGATAGATTTCATTATTTTCTGTAACAGGAATAACACATACTCCGCCGAAATGACGTACAACATCTCTTACGGCAACTGAGCCGTCTTCAAGCTCGGCTGTATCGCTTGTAACTCTGAAAATGCGTCCTTCGTATACTGTTTTGCTTGAAAGTGTTTTTTCATTTAAATGCATATATGTATCACCCCGTGAAAATAATTACTTTTATTATAACACATATGTTTCTGAATTAAAAGACTTTTTTGAAAAAATGTTCGTTTTTTTATTGCCATACATTAGAGTATATGAAAATTTGAAGAAATAATCAAAATGGGGTAGCTTTTTATTTTTAAATGTGATATAATAAATTTATCTATGAATTTGAAAGGTATGAGTATTTTGGTTTATCTTGATAATGCCGCAACTACAAAACCGTGTACAGAGGCGGTAAATGCTGTAACAGCCGCAATGACGGAGCATTTCGGAAATCCGTCTTCACTTCACCGTGCAGGTCTTGATGCACAGCTTGCTGTTGACGGCGCAAGAAAAATTATCGCTGACTCAATCGGAGCAGACGTTAATTCCGTTTATTTTACATCAGGTGCGACAGAAAGCAATAATCTTGCACTGCGTGGTATTTCTGCCGCATACGGAAAGAAATGCAGAAAAATCGTTATTTCCGCTGTTGAACACGCATCAGTTGAGGAAACTGCCGCAGACCTTGAAAAAAAGGGCTTTGAAATAGTAAGGGTTTCTCCGAGAGAAGACGGCAGACTCTATGCGGCTGATTTTGTAAATGCCTGTGATGAAAATACCTGTATGATAAGCATGATGTATGTCAATAATGAAACAGGCTATATACTTCCTGTAAAGGAAACATTTACAGCTGTAAAGCGCAGATATCCGCATATCATTACACATTCCGACTGTGTTCAGGCATACATGAAGCTGCCTGTTAAGGTTAATACACTATGTGCTGACCTTGTATCCTTAAGCGGTCATAAGATTCATGCCGCAAAGGGTGTGGGTGTGCTTTACATAAAAAAGGGTGTCCGTGTACTTCCTGTTGTAACAGGCGGAAAACAGGAAAAGGGAATACGTTCAGGTACAGAAAGTGTACCGCTTATATGCGGTATGGGTGCAGCTGCTGAAAAACTCTGTCCGACAATCAAAGAGAGATACGAAAGACTCTCACAGCTTAAAGCGTATATGCTTGACAAAATTTCGGGCATAGAGAATGTAGTGGTGAATTCGCCCGAAGATGCGTCACCTTATGTAGTGAATATATCTGTTGTGGGAAAGCGTTCGGAGATAATGCTGCATTTCCTTGAAAGCAAGGGAATATACGTTTCGAGCGGTTCTGCGTGTTCAAAGGGACAGCAGAGCGGAGTTCCCGCACAGTTCGGTATAACAGGAAAACGTGCTGACGGTGCGCTGAGAATAAGCATGTCAGCCGAAACAGACGAAAATGAAATTGACCTTCTTGCAGACGCACTTGCAGAGGGTGTAGAAAAGGTAAGAGGGTAAGCTTATGAAAGAAATAGTACTTGTAAAATTCGGTGAAATTGTTTTAAAGGGACTTAACAAAAAGTCATTTGAGGATTTGCTCACAAAGAACATAAAGCGCAGACTTAAATCACTCGGACAGTTCAAACTTACAAGCGCACAGTCTACAACATACATCACTCCGCTTGATGAAGATATCGACCTTGGCGAAGTTGTTGACAGAGTAAGCAAAATTTTCGGTATTGCCGCACTTTGCCGTGCATGTGTATGCGAAAAGAATTTTGACGATATCTGTGAAAAAAGCTATGAATACCTTGATGATGTTTTAAGCTGTGCAAAAACCTTTAAGGTAAATGCAAAGCGTTCAGACAAGGCATTTCCTATGAAATCACCTGAAATCTGCATGGAACTCGGAGCAAAGCTCCTTGAAAAATTCCCTAATCTCACAGTTGACGTAAAAAATCCTGAGGTTACAGTAACAGTTGAAATCCGTGACGAAAATGCATTCGTTCACGCTGAAAAAATCAAGGGCGCAGGCGGTCTTCCTGTCGGCAGCAGCGGAAAGGCACTTCTTCTTCTGTCGGGCGGTATCGACAGTCCTGTTGCAGGATGGATGATGGCTAAGCGTGGTGTACATATTGCGGCTATTCACTATGTAAGTCCGCCTTATACATCAGACAGAGCACAGCTTAAGGTTGAACAGCTTTGTCAGAAGCTTACAGACTGGTGCGGCAGCATTGCTTTCTTCTGTGTTCCGTTTACAGAATTGCAGGAGGCTATTAAAGACCATTGTCCTGAGGAATACTTTACCATTATAATGAGAAGACTTATGATGGAGATTGCACAGCGCATTGCGGCTAAGGACAAATGTCTTGCACTTATCACAGGCGAAAGCGTAGGACAGGTTGCAAGTCAGACTATGGCGGCTATTTCATGTACTGACGCTGTATGCCGTATTCCTGTTTTCCGTCCGTGCATAGGTATGGACAAGACAGAGATTATCGAAATTTCACGCAAAATCGACACATTTGAAACATCAACTCTTCCTTATGAGGACTGCTGTACAGTATTTACTCCACGTCATCCTAAGGTAAGACCAAATCTCAGCGACATTGAAAAAGCACAGAACAGCTTTGACTTTGAACCGCTTATACAGAAGGCTGTTGAAAATACTGAACTCAAGGTGTTTAGCGACGGGGGAGAAGCAGTGGCTGAGAATGCGGGGATAAATAATCTGAGTACACCTGAGCGTATGGCTGAAAAAACAGTTAAACTGCTCATTGAAAAGGGAATTACCATTTCAACGGCTGAAAGCTGTACAGGCGGACTCATTTCGGAGAAAATTACATCTGTTTCGGGTGCGTCGGCGGTTTTTGAACTGGGCATATGCACCTATTCAGAGAGAATAAAAAGCGAATTTCTCGGAGTACCTGCTGAAACTATAGAGAAATATGGTGTGGTAAGTGAAGAAACCGCACTCAGCATGGTACAGGGACTGAAAAAATGTTCGGGAGCAGATATATGTGTTTCTGTAACAGGAATTGCAGGTCCGTCGGGCGGCACAGAGAAACAGCCTGTCGGTACTGTGTATATCGGCTTTGACATCTGCGGCAGACAGTCTGTACATCTTCCTGATTTATGGAATCTTGCAGACAAAAGCCGTGAAAATATAAGACGCAGTGCGGCGGCATATGCGTTTGCAGTTATAGAAAAAGAGCTTACTGGGAGGTAAGTGCAGATGAATGAGAATGAAAACTACTTCGGCGCAGATGAAGATTTTGAAAGAGCCGAAAAAATAAGGGCAATAAGAGATTCCGCAAAGCTTTCGGCTGAACCGTGGGACAGCAGAATTCTTGCAGATGATACAGACAGTGTTCCGACTGATGAAATATATGACGGACTCGGCTATTCTGAGTTTCAGGAAATAATTCCCGATTCGGACATTCCGCTTTTCGACGCAGACGGCAGACCGCTTAATGACGGCGGAAGACTTGCGTCTGCAAATATGAACAGGGAAGAAGAAACCGTCAGATTCAGAAGACCTGTCAGAAATGAATATTCAGCGGAGGATACTCAGATTTACGAACGTGAACCCGTCAGAAATTATAATAACAATACCGAAAGGAGAAGTCCGTCAGAAATGAATGAAACAAAAAAGAGAAAAAAGAGCCTTAAAGAAAAATTTCTCGGACTTTTTCCGCAGAAGGGCGACGGATTCCTTGAAAGTCTCAGAAAGATAATTTTCCTTATTTCGATTATTGCGATTGTTGTCTGCGGATATCTGATTGCAGACTATTATATCGACCTTTGGAACAGCAAACACGTCAATACACAGGTTATGGACCTTTACTGGACATATCCCGACAACAGAAATGACGATACAACTGAAGAAAAGACAGAGCAGAAATTCTATACGCTCCTTGACGGTGCAAGAAAGCTCCTTGACATAAACGGCGATGTTGTGGGAGTAATCAGAATTCCCGATACTCCTATCGATAACCCTGTAATGAAAGCAGACAACAACTGGAAATATCTTGACATGAAAATTAACGGTGACGAGTCAAGAGCAGGTGAGCTCTTTATGGATTACCGCAACAAGTTTGACCATGTTGAAGACAACCGTCTTGCAGAGCCGAATTCGGATAATATCGTAATTTACGGACATAACATGGGCGACCTTACAATGTTCGGCATTTTACAGAAATACAGAACAGATGAGAGCTTTTACACAAATCATCCGTTAATCTATCTCAACTCAAACTATGAAAGCTATGTTTACAAGATTTTCTCAGTTTTCATACTTGACGCTGATGACAAGTCAAAAACAGCATTCGACTGCTGGAATAAGCTTGATTTCAGCGACGAGGAGGATTTCTATAACTTTGTAAATGATGCAAAGAGAAGAACATACATCTTAAATGATGTTGACCTTGAATACGGCGACCCGATTCTTACACTTTCAACCTGTAATTCACTTCTCGGTGACAGAGGAAGACTTATCGTTATGGCAAGAAGAGTCCGTGAAGGTGAGGATTTAATGGAGGGCACACAGAATAATTCAAGAAATCCTAATGTGTTAATGCCGGAATTTTACTATCAGATAAGAACAAATGAAAAATATAACTGGGACGCAGAATTTATACCATACGGACCGGACAAAGCAGGGGAGAAAAAATGAACTACAGCATGAGAAAAATAACAGTTACAGCTTTACTTGCAGCAGCATTCGGACTTGTTTCGTGTTCAGCAAAATCAGATAATCCTACAGTACCTGAGCATGACCTTACCGTAACAACTACTGAGGCTGTTACGGAAGAAATCACTGAAGAAAGTGAGTTGCCGGAAAATCTGACAGAATTATTTGACTACAAGGAATCTCACGGCGGTTATTCCGGCAAGGCTAAGGAATGGCTTATGCAGAATAAGGACTATGTCGGATGGCTGAGAATCAAGGATACGATGGTAAATTATCCTGTTCTCATTGATCCGGGCGAGGTAACAGAAGAACATCCGGATTTTGGATATTACGGCTCGGAATATTATGTTCCTAATTCATTCTATCTTAGTCATTACTGGGACAAAACACCATACAGAGACGGTATTCCGTTTATGGACTGGAAGGATAATTACGGCGGTTACCAGGGATATATGTCTGAAAACATCGTAATCTACGGTCACAATATGGCAAACGGAAATATGTTCGGTACACTCAGCCGATACAGACAGAATCCGAATTATTTCTATACAAGTCCTTTTGTAGAGTTAAGCACACGCTATGGTGACGATGCATATGTAATTTTTGCATTTCTCATTACACCGGGCAGTTATACAGCTACAAACTTTACATACTGGAATATGGAAGAACTCAATACAGAAGAAGAATTTCAGTATTATGTTGACAGCTGTCACGGAAGACAGATGCTTGATACAGGCATTGATGTAAAGTACGGTGATCAGCTGCTTACACTTTCAACCTGTTATGCAGACTATGACAATTCAAGATTTATCGTGGTTGCAAGAAAGCTGAGAGAGGGCGAAACCTTTGGAAATCTCGATACAATTCAGCGTACTGAGGTGTATCTTGAATCACATCCCGAATTAAAGGAATTTCAGCCGAACAGCAAAAAGGCAGAAAAAGAAGACTAATCCGAACGGAGCGGATAACTGAATGAGTACAGTAAAAAGAATAACATCTGCGGCAGTTTCGGGAGTTATGCTGATTTCAGCATACGGTACAGCTGTATTTGCCGCAGATAAAAGTGAGACATCATTCAAGGCAGACATTTCACAGTATGACAGCAGTATGTCACTTGTAAGCTACAGCGACACGGGACTTAATACATCCGGCACAACACCTGAGGCTGAGTCAAGAAGAATCAGACTGAGAGATATTTCGCCGTCACTTTCAGCAAATCCTGCAATGAGCAGAGTAAGAAGTGAAGAAATAAGGCCGTCTGAGGTTGCATCTAAAATACAGTATGTGGGAACAAAGTCTGCACCGCAGAGAGTTTCCGAAATCAATGCTGACCACGGACAGTTTGCCTTTGTTACATACGGCTGGGGACACGGAGTCGGAATGAGTCAGAATGGTGCAAATTTCTACGCAACCTATGCAGGCTGGGACTATTCGGATATACTTTTCCACTATTATCCCGATACATACCTTGTCAATACGGAAATTGACGAGGAAGAAGAACTCACAATTGCACATGAATATTATGGTACACCTATTGAAGTAATTGCAGGAATCGTTTTCAATGAAGTAGGCAGCAGCTTTAATTTTGAGGCAATCAAGGCACAGGCAGTTGCAGTTTACACATACATAAGATACAACGGCAATGACTCACACGATTTAAGAGCAAAGCCCGATCCGCCGCAGATAGTAATAGATGCCTGTGAGGCGGTATACGGCGAGGCGCTTTTCTACAATGACAACTATGCGCTTACAATGTTTTCAGCATCATGCGGAGGATGTTCAGCTAATTCATATGAAGTATTCTATGCAAATCTTCCGTATCTGAGAAGTGTTCCGAGTGACTATGACGAGGCATATGATCCGCACTGGGGAACAGTTACATATATGGATGCAGAAGAGGTAAAGCAAAAAATCGAGGAAAAATATGAGGTGATTCTTTCGGGCAATCCTGAAAACTGGATACAGCCTGTATATTCTCCGACAACTGGATATGTTACAGAAGTAAACATTGACGGACAGAAAACTGTCAAGGGATATCCGTTTTCATATGACATCGGATTGAAATCGGGTAAATTCAATGTGACATACACGCCCTAAAAAATAAAAAAAAGAAAAAGTGTGCGACGCAGTCGCACCACACACCAGAGCCACGAGAGATGTTATCTCTCGTGCAGGGGGTGAACGAGGGGGACAGCGTCCCCCTAAGAAATCAGTAAAGCGCCCGAAGGAAGTGCCCTTGGGGTACGAACGCAGTAACGCTTTACGGAATGTACGGATTTATTTCTCTCGGCTTGACCGACGAAATAACTACCGCACCTACAAACA
>JAKSQU010000072.1 GCA_024403965.1 Ruminococcus sp. | reverse complement strand
AAACTTCTCTCCGTTTTTATTTATCAGAACTTATTATCAAGAATATCAAGCAAATCTTCTTTTGCGTGCTCAGAATCAAGGATGTCACTGAAAAGTTCATTTTTCCATTTCTTTATATCATCTTCGGAAACGCCCTTTTCTTCTGCAACCTTTTTAAAATCCCCTTTTAAAGCTTCTATGACAATTGCCCTTTTTTCTTCTTTGGTTTTTTCGGGCGGTGGCGGTGGTTCTTTTGTTACTTCATCAATAATAATAAAAAGAACATACATACCCATAAGAATACAGCCTAATGCTAATACCCCATTCATGTTTTCTCACTCCATTCTATGAGAGTCAATACCATATGCACAGTGCTTTATGCATAGCGGTATTTATTGCGGATAAGAAACGTTTTCCCCACGTTTCCCTGTCCTTTACAACTGATTTTCATAAACTGAAGATGCTATATCTACTGTCTGTTTTGCGTCCTTTGCGTAGTAATCGGCATTTATCTGCTCTGCATATGATGCTGTGAGTACAGCACCGCCTACAACTGTTTTGCATTCGGGATATTTTTCGTTAAGCAATGCTATTGTATCTGCCATTGCACCGAGAGTTGTTGTCATAAGTGCAGATAATCCCACAAGACTTACCTTGTGTTCAATTGCGGAATTCACTATTGTTTCGGGCGGTACATCACGTCCAAGGTCTATTACTGTAAAGCCGTAGCTTTCAAGCAGTACCTTGACTATATTTTTGCCGATATCGTGTATATCGCCTTTTACTGTAGCTAAAACAACCTTGCCCTTTGAAACTGTTTCACCGCCCTGTGCGGCTATCTTTTCCTTGATGACTTCAAAACAAGCCTGTGCCGCTTCTGCTGTGAGAATAAGCTGTGGAAGGAAGATTTTTCCCTTTTCAAACTTAGCGCCTGCGCTGTCGAGTGCAGGGATAAGGTAGCTGTTTATTATCTCCATTGCGTCAGTGCTTTCGATAAGCTGTGAAACAGCCTTTACAGCATTGTTTTTAAGTCCGTTTTCAACACAGTAGACAAGGTCGGGATTTTCGCTTGTCTGCGGTGCCGGTGAAGGAGCAGTTTTCTTATCATCCTGTGCATAGACGCTTATAAATTCAGCAGAATTTCTGTCTATGCCTGCAAGAAGTCTGTAGGCTCTTACAGCACCGATTATTCCATCAACATTCGGATTGATAATAGGTAAATCAAGTCCGCTGTGAAGTGCCATTGTAAGAAATGTTCTTGTGATAAGCTCACGGTTCGGCAGACCGAATGAAATATTGGATACACCGAGAACTGTTCTTAATCCGAGTTCATTTTTTACTCTTGAAAGAGCATTAAGTGTTTCCATTACACCATCCTGTTCGGCTGATGCCGTAAGCGTAAGACAGTCAATGTATACATCTTCTTTTGGTATTCCGTACTCAACCGCACGTTCAAGAATTTTCTTTGCAATTGCAAAACGTCCGTCAGCAGTTTTCGGAATACCGTTTTTGTCAAGGGTAAGACCTACTACTGCCGCACCGTATTTCTTTACAAGCGGAAGTACATTTTCAAGTGACTCGTCCTCGCCGTTTACCGAGTTTACGATAGGTTTGCCGTTGTAAACTCTTAGTCCCGCTTCGAGAACTTCGGGAATTGTTGAGTCAAGCTGTAACGGTGTATCGCATATGCTCTGAATAGCCTTTACAGCAGTAACCATCATTTCCTTTTCGTTGATGTCGGGAAGTCCGACGTTTACGTCAAGTATTTCAGCACCTGCATGAATCTGTTCTACAGCCTGTCCGAGAATGTAGTCAACATCGTGATTTATAAGAGCTTCCTTGAAACGCTTCTTTCCTGTCGGATTGATACGTTCACCGATAACTCTCGGCTGATTTACAGTTACGCAGTTTACAGCTGAACATACAACGCTTACACGCTTTACTGTTCTTGAATGACGTTCAGTACCCGAAAGCATTTCAATCATCTGTTTTATATGTTCGGGAGTTGTACCACAGCATCCGCCGAAAATTGTTATGCCTGCATCTGCAAGCTTTGCCGCACTTTCGGCAAAATCTTCGGGAGAAACGCTGTATTCATTTGTAACAGGGTCGGGAAGACCTGCATTCGGCTTTGCGATAACAGGCAGTGTGGTAAGTGAGCATATTCTCTCAAGTACGGGATAAAGCTCCACAGGTCCGAGAGAACAGTTTACACCGATTGCATCTGCGCCGAGTCCTTCAAGAACTGCTGTCATACATTCGGGAGAAACACCTGTAAAGGTACGCATATTCTGCTCGAATGTCATTGTTACCATAACAGGCTTGTCTGAATTTTCCTTAGCCGCAAGAAGTGCCGCCTTAACTTCATAAAGGTCTGTCATGGTTTCTATAACTATAACATCGGCATTTTTACCTGCAAGAACAACTTCTTTGTAGCAGTCGTATGCATCTTCAAATGTGAGAGTGCCCGACGGCTCAAGGAGCTGTCCTATAGGACCGATATCAAGTGCAACAAGTGATCTGCCTGCGGCGGCTGAACGTGCATTTTCAACACCCGCAGAAACAACTTCTTCAACAGTATGACCGCTGCCTGCGAGCTTGTAGCGGTTTGCACCGAAGGTGTTTGCGTATATAATATCCGAACCGCTTTCAGAATACATACTGTGTATTCTTTTTATAGCGTCGGGATTTGTCAGATTGAGTAATTCGGGAGCATGCTCAGTCTGTATACCATGAGCCTGCAGCATTGTTCCCATACCGCCGTCGAGAAAAACAAAGCTGTTGTTCTCAAGCAGCGAATAAAATTTATCAGACATCGGAATATCTCCTTTATTCATCATTCGTCTTTAAATGTGCCTATGCATCTGAAAACTTCTGAATTCTTTTCAAGGCTCTGCATAAGTGTGGTAACGCCCGGGTCTGTAAGTCTTCCGCTGAAGTCAAGGAAAAACATTACGTTGAAACTGCCGTCCTTTACAGGTCTGCTTTCAATGCGGATAAGGTTCATTCCGTTTACATAGAACTGTGTAAGCAGACGGTAAAGACTACCTTCTGTATTCTGAATTGTAAGCATTACTGATACAGCGTCTGAGTCGGGTGAAACCTGCATATCCTTAGCGATAATGATAAACTGTGTTCTGTTTACGGCACAGTCTGCAATATCCTTTGCGATGATTTTAAGTCCGAGTCTTTCAGCACAGTCAACAGAGCATACTGCGGCAATATTACCGCCTTCTGCAAGCACCTTTGCGGCGGCTGTTGCTGTGTTGCTGTATTCTGATGTCTTTAAGCCGTTTGTACGGAGAAATGTCTCACACTGTGAAAGTGCCTGCGGATGTGAATATACACACTTAATGTCTGAAAGTGCGATATCTTCCTTAGCCGCAAGACAGTGATTGATTTCGATTGTGATTTTTCTTACAACGCACACCTTGTATTTAGCCATAAGGTCATATGTGCTGTTGATGTAGCCTGATGTTGAATTTATAACAGGAAGAACGCCGTAGTCAAGTTCTCCTGACTGAACTGCTCTGAAAACGTCTTCAAAAGAATTGTGGAAAATAAAATCTCTTTCACCGAAAACAGTTCTTGCGGCAGTTTCAGAGTTAGCGCCTGTAATACCCTGACAGCCTATTCTTTCCGCATTTTCAAAATCCGGAACAGGATATGTAATATCTGTCTTGTTTTCGAGAATAGCTCTGTTCTGAAGAATTTTGCTTATGTCCATTATTGTTGTAAAGAGTACAGCAGTACCGTTTTCAAGGCTCTTGTCTGCTGTAAGCTCTTTTATGCGGTCGATGACCTGCTGTTCACGTCCGCCCTGAAAAACAGGCATATTGTTAGCCTTTTTATAATCTGCAACGCTCTTGCAGAGTTCCATTCTTTTCATAAAGAGTGAAAGAATATCACTGTCAATTTCATCTATGTTATCACGAAGTCTGTTGAGTTCTTCCATTATCGTGTTTCCCTCCGTTAATTATAGTACATACTTATTATAACAGGTTTGTATGAAAAAATCAATAAAAAATAACAATAAATATCTTGCAAACAGTGCCTTGTTTGTGATATAATAATTTATGTATAAAAAGATTTCGGCAGTGTGCTCTGACGGCAATGGATAAAACTGCTGTTTATATCGATTTTACGTTTGTTTCAGAATTACAGAAGGGGTGCGGATTTGAGAAATATACGAATACTCGGCATTGACCCGGGCTATGCAATAGTAGGCTTTGGTGTTCTTGATTATGACGGAGTTAAATTCACCCCTGTTGAATATGGTGCTGTGCTTACTGAGGCGGATACACCGTTTCCTGACCGTCTGAAAGCTATTCATGAGGATATTGAGTTTATCTTTGATAAATTCAGACCCGACTGCATGGCTGTGGAAAGACTTTATTTCACCACAAACCAGAAAACTGCAATTGACGTTGCACAGGCAAGAGGAGTTACAGTGCTTTCAGCCGCAAAAAGAAATGTTCCTGTTTCGGAATATACGCCTTTACAGGTTAAGCTGTCGGTTACGGGCTACGGCAAGGCGGAGAAAAAACAGGTTATGGAAATGACACGTCAGCTGCTCGGTCTTGCACAGATTCCGAAGCCCGATGATGCGGCGGATGCTCTTGCAATTGCAATCTGTCACGGTCACACAATACGTTTTGATTTTTAAGGATTTATTAAGGATTTAAGATTATGATATACAGCTTAAAGGGAAAATTAACTGTCAAGGAGCTCGGCTTTGCCGTTATTGAATGCGGCGGTGTCGGCTACGGATGCAGAACATCATACAATACAATCTCAAAGCTTGGTGAAACAGGCTCTGAGGCTATGCTTTACACATATCTCTATGTCCGTGAGGATGTTGTTGAGCTTTTCGGCTTTTCCACACAACAGGAATTAAGCTGTTTCAAACTGCTTATTTCGGTTTCGGGTGTAGGTCCTAAGGCGGCAACTTCAATTCTTTCAGATATGACTCCCGAAAAATTTGCTTTCTGTATTGCATCGGGTGACAGCAAGACATTTACAAAAACAAAGGGCATAGGTGCTAAAACAGCACAGAGAATTGTCCTTGAACTTAAAGATAAAATTTCTTCCGAGTCTGTAAGCGGAAGTATAAAGGGCGATGCAGAGGCATTTTCAACATCTTCTGCTGTCGGCTCAGACTCAGTTTCAGAGGCGCTTGAGGCTCTTATGGTACTCGGATATACACAGGGTGAGGTTGCACCTGTTCTCAGAAAGCTTGACCCTTCACTTGACACACAGGATTTAATCAAGGAAACACTGAGATTATTAAGCTCAAAAAAATAAATACAGTACGAAAGGAATGATGTATTATGAATCTTGATGAATTACTGAAGGCGGCAATAAACGATCCTTCTAAAAGATCTGTTTTTCTGCAGACACTCATAAAGAGCGATGTTTATGTTATCTGCAAAAATCCTGTAAACCAGGAAAGAAACAGAGCTGAAGGCGGCATACAGCTTGAGCTTATTACCACGCAGAATCCCGACGGCGAAATCTTTATCCCGTTCTTTACAAGCTACAGAGCTCTTCAGCAGTTTGCAAAGCGTTATGTTGACTGCTATAAAATCAACTGTTTAAGACTTTTCGACCTTATTCAGTCGGCATCAGCGGTACTCAATCCTAATTCCTACGGAAAGGAATTTTCATCACAGGAAATCAAGAGTATCCTTATGATAGCAAGAAATCTCAAAATCAAGGCTATTTCATACAGCGAGGCTGATATTATTTCATACCGCCCGTGTGAGCATTCTGTTTCACATATCACAAAAGCGGCATCAAAGTTTCTTTCAAAACAGCCTAACGTTGACAGAGCCTTTATCATGGAGATGATAAAGGGCAGTGAAAAGCCGCAGATTCTTCTCGTTCTCGATATGATGGGAAGTACAAGAAAGCTGTTTGTTCCGCTTTCAAAATATCTTTCAAAAACTGTAAAGGCTAATGAGCATCTTGCATTCATCAGCTATGAACAGGATATGGGCAAAAAGGCGGCTGAAAAAATAGAGCCTTTCTATATCCGCAAAAAGCGTTATTTTGAACGCTGATTTTTATCGGAGGTATATTTGGTTTGATACAGACAGAAGAAATGGAATTTGCACCGAGAATTATCTCTCCCGAAAATACCGAAGAGGACGGCGATACTGAAATAAGTCTCCGACCGCAGACTCTTCACGAATATATCGGACAGGATAAGGCAAAGGAAAATCTCGCAATCTATATTGAGGCCGCAAAACGCAGGTGCGAACCGCTTGACCATGTTCTGCTGTACGGCCCGCCGGGTCTTGGCAAAACCACTCTTTCGGGTATTATCGCACACGAACTCGGCGTAAATCTTCGTGTTACAACAGGTCCGGCAATCGAAAAGCCCGGCGATCTTGTATCACTTCTTACAAGTCTTTCGGATAATGACGTTCTCTTTATTGATGAAATTCACCGCCTTTCACGTTCGGTTGAGGAAATTCTCTATCCCGCACTTGAAGACAGGGTTATTGATATCATCATAGGAAAAGGTCCTGCGGCACGTTCGATAAGAATGGATTTAAAGCCTTTCACTCTTATCGGCGCAACCACAAGGGCAGGTCAGCTTTCAGCACCTTTGCGTGACCGTTTCGGTGTTGTTCAGCGTCTTGAACTCTACAACAGAGAACAGCTTACGGATATTGTCCGCAGAAGTGCAATGATACTTAATATTCCGTGCACTACAGACGGTGCATCTGAAATTGCAGGCAGAGCAAGAGGTACTCCCCGTATTGCAAACCGTCTTCTCAAGAGAGTGCGTGACTTTGCCGATGTAATGGGAAATGGTCAGATTACTCAGGAAATAGCGTCAATTGCTTTAAGCCGTCTTGAAATAGATAATCTCGGTCTTGACGGACTCGACAGACGTATGCTTGAAATGATTATCAAAGGCTACGGAGGAGGTCCTGTAGGTCTTGAAACACTTGCATCCGCTATAAATGAGGAATCTGTTACTCTTGAAGATGTATGTGAGCCTTTCCTTATGCAGCTCGGTTTTCTCGGAAGAACTCCGAGAGGAAGAGTCGCAACAAGACTTGCATATGAACATCTCGGATTTGTTCCGCCCGAACAGCAGAATTCGTCAGAAGACGGACAGATGAGTTTCTGAAAGGATTAATATGCTTATCAGAGGTTCACGAAAATATAATTTTCGTCACAACAAAGAAAGAATGCAGCCGCTCCCCTTCGGTCAGATGATAAACGGACAGGGACTCGGTCTTGTTTCAAAATACAGATACGGCATTTGTCCGATGAGCTTTAACGGCTGTGAGGTAATCGCAGTTCACAATGCACTCGTTTATCTCGGAAAACCGCAGAAACTTGCGGACATTGCCTTTTATATGGAAAAATTCAGAGTGCTTATGGGTTTTTTCGGCTGTAATGTTTACAGAACAGGAAAAGCTCTCAGCCATTTCGGCGCTGAATTTGACTATTCAAGGAATATAGGTGATTCAGACATTTTTATTCTTTCATACTGGACAGGGAGAAGATTTCTCTCGTCAATACACACGGTTTTCTGCATTAAGACAGGTGAAGGCTATAATGTCTACAATCGTTTCAACAACTGTCCGACTGTCAGATTTTACCGCACAGCAGACGAGCTGACAAAATCAAAACGTCCGATTGCAGTATATTCCATAAAAAAGGAGAACTGATATGAATAAGCTTTTCGGTACAGACGGCGAGCGAGGAATTGCCGTAACCGACCTTACCTGTGAGCTTGCAATGAAAATCGGCAGAGCTGCTGCTGTTACAATTGCAGGGGGCGAGGAAAGACATTCAAGAATAATTATCGGCACAGATACCCGAAGTTCTTCCGATCCCCTTGAGGATGCGGTTGTTTCGGGTGTGCGTTCTGTCGGCACAGATGCAGAAGTACTCGGTGTTGTGCCGACTTCCGTTGTTGCCTATATGACGGAAAAGCACGATGCTGATGCGGGTATTATGATATCAGGTTCAGGCAGCAGTGCCGAATTCAACGGCATTAAGATTTTCGGTCATAAGGGCAGAATGCTCACTGATGACGAAGAATGTGAAATTGAAAATCTCGTTCTTTACGAACACCATAATATAAAGCTTGCACCGCATGATGAGGCAGGCAGAATTTCCTACTACAATCAGGCGGCTGATGACTATATTGAGTATATCAGAGAAATTGCAGAATGTGATCTGAGCGGCATGAAAATTGCGCTTGACTGTGCAAACGGCTGTGCGTCAGTTACGGCACAAAAGCTCTTTTCTTCATTCGGTGCAGAGATTTTTGTTATGTCAGATACTCCTGACGGCGAAAATATCAACCGAAACTGCGGTACAAATCAGATCGATCCGCTTATTTACTTTATGAAGAAAAACAGCTGTGACTGTGCATTTGCCTTTGACGGTGATGCTGACAGATGTACTGCTGTTGACGAAAACGGCGAAATTGTTGACGGTGAAAGAATATTTGCCATACTGCTTGAAAAATACAGCAGAGACGGTCTTTTAAAGGACAATACCGCTGTAATCACGGCTATGGCTAATTCGGGACTCAGAAAATTTGCGTCGGATAAGGGGATTACCCTTGTAAATGCAGGTGCAGGACACAGATATATTCTTGAACGCATGACAGAAAACGGATATAATCTCGGCGGTGAACCGAATGGTCATATTGTTTTCCTTGATGACCTTCCGACAGCCGACGGACAGCTTACGGCTCTGAGAATTCTCGGAATAATGAAAAAGGAGAACAAGAAACTCTCACAGCTTGCCGCAGATATGACTAAACTTCCGCAGGTTATGCTTAATGTCCGCATTGACACGCAGTGCCGTGAAATGTGGAAAAACAACAAGGAAATTTCACAGATGATTGAAAGCTTTGAAAATGAGCTTGGAGAAAACGGCAGAATTGTTGTCCGTGAAAGCGGACACGAACCGCTTATCCGCATTATGACGGAGGGCAGTGATTTCAGCCGAATAAATGAAATGGCTATGGCGCTTGAAGACTGCATCCGCAGACTTTTCAGACACAGAGCCGCAAAGGAGCAGTAAATTTGAGAACAGCAAAAAACTGGATAGATTATTCAATACTCGACACCTCTGACGGTGAAAAACTTGAAACATGGGGCGGTATCACGCTTGTACGTCCCGATCCGCAGATTATCTGGAAAACAGAGAAAAAGGATCCGCTCTGGACTAAGGCTGACGGACATTATCACCGCTCAAATCAGGGCGGCGGTAAATGGGAATTCCGCAGAAAGCTTGATGAATCATGGAACATCATTTACGGTGACCTTACATTCAATATACGTCCTACAGGTTTCAAGCATACGGGACTTTTTCCCGAACAGGCTGTAAACTGGGATTTTATGGCTGAAAAAATAAGAAATGCTGGACGTGAAATAAGCGTGCTCAATCTGTTTGCATATACAGGCGGCGCAACACTTGCCTGTGCAAATGCAGGTGCAAATGTATGTCACGTTGACGCATCAAAGGGAATGGTGCAGTGGGCAAGAGATAATGCCGCCGCATCCGGTCTTTCAGACAAGCCTATAAGATGGATTGTGGATGACTGCGAAAAGTTTATCGCAAGAGAAATTCGCAGAGGCAGAAAATATGATGCTGTTATCATGGACCCTCCAAGCTACGGCAGAGGCCCGGGCGGTGAAGTATGGAAACTTGAAAACTGCGTTTACGACCTTGTAAATCTCTGTTCGGGAGTTCTTTCGGATAATCCGCTTTTCTTCCTTATAAACAGCTATACAACAGGTCTTTCACCATCAGTTATGGGATATATACTCGGAAGTGTGCTTACTGATAAATTCGGCGGAAAGGTTTCATTCGACGAAATCGGTCTCCCCGTTAAATCAACAGGTCTCACTCTTCCATGCGGCTCAACTGCCATCTGGGAAAAGTAATCTTCCCTTTCACTTTAATGTATCTGCTGTATAATCGGATTTATCTGTATATCGGAGCTTTTACTGGGGCAAACCTTTCTGAAGAAAGGTTCTTCCCCAGACCCCTTTCCAAA
>JAKSQU010000071.1 GCA_024403965.1 Ruminococcus sp. | reverse complement strand
ACAGATGTAACAATCTCATGCAGCGGTCCTGATGAAGAAGCTGCACTTACAGAGCTTGTTCAGATGTTTGAAGAAGGCTTTGGCGAATAATAAAATTACCGAAAAACAACAGGATGCTGAATGCATCCTGTTGCTATAGGAGAGAAAAATATGGTATCATTTGAATATACAATAACAAATCCGTCAGGGATTCATGCACGTCCTGCAGGTGACATTTCGAGAGCAGCTCAGAGCTATGATTCAATGATAACAATGACAAATGAAAAAGGTGATAGCTGTCCTCTTGATCATCTTCTTTCTCTGATGCTTCTCGGAGTAAAGTGCGGAGAAAAAGTCATAGTATCAGCTGAAGGTTCTGATGAAGAAAAAGCAATTGAAGAACTCAGACGTTTTTTTGAAGAAAAGCTTTGATAAAGGAGTTGACGCATTATGAATATTTGGCATGACATTGAGCCGGACAGAATTTATCCCACAGATTTTATATCAGTGGTGGAAATTTCAAAGGGAAGCAATATGAAATATGAGCTGGACAAGAAAACAGGTATGCTCTCTCTTGACAGAGTTCTTTTTACTGCGACATATTATCCGATGAATTACGGATTTATCCCGAGAACATATGGTAATGACAATGATCCTCTTGACGTACTTATTTTATGTTCACAGCCTATCCAGCCCATGACCATTGTCAGATGCTATCCGATTGGTGTAATGTCAATGGAAGACGGAGGAATGGGCGATGAAAAAATCATTGCAATACCCTACAGCGATCCTACCTATATGAGCTATACAGACGTTAAAGAGCTGCCGGAGCATATTTTCAAGGAACTGAAACACTTCTTTTCAATCTATAAAGATCTTGAAGGAAAGTCAACAGAGGTTAAGGATATCGGTGGACCTGCTGAGGCAATAAGAATAATTCAGGAAGCAATGGAGAACTATAATAATAAATACGTGAATAAGTGAGGAGGTTTTGATATGACTGTTTTTAAGGGAAAAGGCGTTTACGGTGCAATTGCATCAGGTAAGATATCTGTTTTCAAAAGAAATGAGGTATCAGTAAAAAGAGTATCGGTTGAAGATACCGATGCTGAACTTGCAAGAGTTGAAGATGCTAAGGCTCAGTCAACAGCACAGCTTCAGGAAATCTACGAAAAGGCATTAAAGGAAGTCGGAGAAGCAAATGCGCAGATTTTTGCAATTCACATGATGATGATTGATGATGATGACTATAATGAGTCAATGCAGAGCATTATTGAAACTCAGGGAGTAAATGCAGAATATGCGGTTGCTGTCACAGCTGATAATTTTGCTGAAATGTTCTCATCAATGGATGATGCGTATATGAAGGCAAGAGCGGTTGATGTAAAGGATATTTCAAACAGAATAATTCTTTGTCTTTCAGACAGCGAAGAATCAGCTGATGCATCGGATGATAAGGTAATTATCTGTGCAGATGACCTTGCACCGAGTGAAACAGTTTTACTTGACAAGGATAAGGTACTCGCATTTGTAACTGCCTACGGCTCATCAAATTCACATACGGCTATTCTTGCAAGAAACATGAATATTCCAGCAATAATCGGACTTGGAGAAGAATTTCTGTCAGCTGTTAAGGACGGACAACAGGCAATTGTTGACGGATATACAGGTGAAATTTTCATAGAGCCCGATGCTGAAACAGCTGAAAAACTTATCGAAAAGCAGAAGGCAGATGAAGAGAAAAAACAACTCCTTCAGAATCTCAAGGGCAAGGAAAATGTAACTCTTGACGGAAAGAAAATCAATATATATGCAAATATCGGAAGTGTCGACAATATCGGAGCTGTTTTAATGAATGATGCCGGCGGAATCGGACTTTTCAGAAGTGAGTTCCTATATCTTGAAAATTCTGACTATCCTACAGAAGAACAGCAGTTTGCCGCATATAAAAAAGTGCTTGAGAGCATGGCGGGCAAAAAGGTAATTATAAGAACTCTGGATATTGGTGCTGACAAGCAGGTTGATTATTTCAATCTTGCTAAGGAAGAAAATCCTGCACTTGGTTACAGAGCAATAAGAATCTGTCTTACACGTCCGGAGATTTTCAAAACTCAGCTCAGAGCATTATACCGAGCATCAGTTTTCGGAACACTGGGAATAATGTTTCCGATGATTACAAGCGTTACAGAACTTCAGCAGATTCTTGCGTACTGTGACGAAGTAAAGGCAGAGCTTAAAGCTGAAGGCATAGAATATTCAGATAAAATTGAACTTGGCATAATGATAGAAACTCCTGCAGCAGCAGTAATCAGTGATTTGCTTGCTCCGATGGTAGATTTCTTCAGTGTAGGAACGAATGATTTAACACAGTATACGCTTGCGTGTGACAGACAGAATCCGAATATCGAACAGTTCTGTGATATTCACCATGAAGCAATTCTGCGTCTTATAGAGATGTCAGCACAGAACGCACATAAAAATGGTGCATGGATAGGTATTTGCGGTGAACTGGCTGCTGATACAACTCTTACAGAACGTTTTATGAGAATGGGAATAGATGAACTTTCAGTATCCCCGACTCTCGTTTTAAAGGTTCGTAACGCTGTCAGAAATCTGGATTTATCTGAGTGATTATTATATAGCAGATAAAAAATATTCTATACTGAAGTATGGGAAGACAATTAATAATTTTATAATAAAGCACATTTAGGGGAGTAGGTCTGATTAATCAGTCTGATAAGAATTCCATTGATAAAAAAAGTCAGGAAATGTATAATAAAGTGTGTAGGTCGGCTTTTTTTTTCGACTTACACACTTTTTTTATACACTCTCTGACTACATTAATTCGTTTTATATTATGCTATACTGAATAATATTCAAATAATTTCCTTTTCGATAAGGTATTCTTCGTAGCCCTTTGCAGTTAAGTCCATGATTCTGTGGTCTTTTTCTGCGGCAACGTAATTCATTCTGATAAGCTCTCTTACTTCAAGAATGTGGAATACTGTAAGCACTTCTTCTCTGCTGTATACAGGAGAAAACTTTTCAAGGATATTCTTAAGCCATACACCCTTTCCCTCTTCTGAAAAATCAAGTGCTGTGATATCCTTTGGATTCTGTGTATTTTCAATGAAATGTGAGTTTTCGAGAATATACTCAACAATGTCCCAATAGCTTTTTCTTGTTACTTTCATGTTTTTTCCTCCATATAGTATTTCACCTGTGATTTTCGTTTCTTATTCAACAGGCATTTTATAGTTTTATTATAGCACAAGTGGGCTATTCTGTCAACCGACCGAAAAGAACAGTTTATGTTTGGTTTAACACAAAAAAGTGCTGAATTTCAAAGATTATCCATAAAAGTCGTATAATTATAAATCGAATCTACTCATAGTTAATTAAAAAGTCTTTTATCATATTTTGCTATTATCAAAATTACACAATTTGAGCGGTGAATTTTCTATTTAATGTAATTGTATATTATTTTATAAGGCTTATTTATTATTTATATATCAATGGTTTCGGGAGGTTTCTGTTGATTTTATCGTGTAATAGGTGAAATGCATTTCAGAGTGAGGTGAACTTGACAATGGATAATGGTTCTGAAAACTACCGACGTTATTGTGATGGTGACGAAAACGGTCTTGTGGAAATCATAAAAGAATACAAAGACGGTCTTATCTTCTATATTTCGAGTATTGTGGGAAATATATGCACCGCAGAAGATATTGCAGAAGAAACATTTATTCTTATCGGGTTAAAAAAACCGAAGGATAAGGGAAAAGGCTCTTTCAAAACATGGCTTTACACTATCGGCAGAAATACCGCTGTTGACTACATAAGAAAAAATGCAAAATATCCGAAAGTGTCGTTAGAAAACATTGAAATATCCGAATCAGCAGAGAACAGTCTTGAAAATACATTCTTAAAACACGAACAAAAAATTACAGTTCACCAGGCAATGCGAAAGCTGAAATCAGAACACAGACAAGTGCTTTGGCTGACTTACTTTGAACAGTTAAGTAATAAGGAAACTGCTATGGTTATGAAGAAAAGTGTTCACAGTATTGAAAATCTGCTAAGCCGTGCAAGAAAATCACTTAAATCCGAGCTTGAAAAGGAGAATTTTGATTATGAAAAACTATAAATTCAAAAGCTGTGACGAAATGACACAGGATGTATTTGAAAAAATAAGACAGCGCAAAGCTGAAAATACTGCAAGAAAAAAGAAACTCACTAAAACTGCATTTGCCGTTTGTCCGTTATGTGCGGCAGCTGTTTTAGGTGTAAGCTTGAGTAATTCGGGAATATTCAGTTCACCACAGAAAATGATTGAAACACATACTGAATATGAAATAGTGAACGAAGAAAAAACTGCCGAAACAATAAAAACAACGGCTTTGACAACAGAAAATTCAACTGTTATGTTTGTTTCAACAGAAACCGAAACATCAGAAACTGAAGAAAAAGTAACCGAATATACTGATATTACAACAGAAGAAATACAGAATATTGAAACAGAAGAAGATACAATTATTAATGAAACAACGCATGTTGCCGTTTCTTCCGAAATCATAACAACTCATAAAGCCACTACTACAGCACCGAAAACAACTACAACTCAGAAATTCACTACTGCAGCTACAATAAAAACTGAAAGCATAACTACAGAATCAGTAACTCAGCCAATACAATCAAACGGAAACGGATTAGCTGTGTTTTTTACATATGTTGAAATAGGTGAAACAAGATACAGCGTTGCGGAATATTCTACAAATAACTATACTATCGGAGAGTATATCGGCAAAGTCGGGGATTTCAGCGGTCAATACGGCATTTCGGGTACTAATAGTCAATTCCATTTACGTTGCTGTGATACCGACAGCGTATATTATGCATCTGAATCATCGGATATTCTTCTTGTGAAAAGAAATGACGGTAGAATATTTGAACTTAAACCTGTTCTTGTAGATTGGAATGACCCTGTTTTTAATTCAGTATTTGACGCTGTCCCTTCATTGCTGTTTGAAATTGATAATTGAATTTGTTTATAAAATTGCGGAGAGAATTTATATCGTTCTCTCCGCATTTATATTATTCTTTTTTCCTGTCTTCTCCGACAAGCTGAGCAAGAATGACAGCAGTAAAAACAAGACCGCATCCGCAGAGTTCTTTCGGACTCAGCTTTTCATGAAGAATAAGCCATCCCGAAAGTGCGGCAAATACAGATTCAAGACTCATAAGCAGTGTCGCAATTGTCGGTGCAGTGTAACGCTGTCCGAGTATCTGCATAGTATAGGCAACTCCGCTTGACATTATGCCTGCATAAAGAACAGGAATTTTTGCGTCAATAATACTGTCAATATTCGGTGATTCAAATACGAACATTCCGATAAGCATAAAAACTGCAGCTGTGAAAAACTGTATACATGACATAAGCATTCCGTCTGTGTTTTGTTCAATGAAATGGTCAACCACTATTATATGTGCGGCAAAAAATAATGCACAGCAGAGAACAAGAAAATCTCCCTTTGATATTCTGAAATCTTCATTTATACAAAGAAACCAGAATCCGACCACAGCAATAAGCACGAACAGCCACATTTTTAACGGAACTGCTTTTTTTAGTATCATGCCGAGCAAAAGCGGTACAAGGACTATGTAAAGTGCAGTTATAAATCCCGCCTTGCCTGTGGTTGTATAAGCAATTCCGAATTGCTGAAAAGAACTTGCAATAAACAGAACAACGCCACAGCATATTCCGCCTTTTACAGTATTTTTAAGAGAATACTTCAAAGGCGGAGCACCTGTGTGTTTTCCGACAGCTTTAAAAATCAGAATTATCGGAATCAGCACAAATCCGCCGAGCAGAGTTCTCATTGCGTTGTAAGTAAATGGTTCAACATAGTTCATTCCGTCACTCTGTGCGACAAATGCTGTTCCCCATATAAATGAAGTTATAAGGAGCATTATGCTCCCTTTCAGATTTTTTGACATAATATCATACACCTTGTTTTTTATTTTCTTCTTAGTATACCATATTACAGACAGAAGATTCAAGCTGATATGACATTTTCAGAAATTGTTACAAATCGAGATTATCGGATTTAGTGTATATTATCACTCTGCGAACTGAATCTTAACCGCTGTTCAATGGCTTTGAATGTCTTACAAACAGAATTTCAGCATTTTTATTGTAAAAAATACTCAAAAAAGCGCAGCAAAATCACGTTATCCTATCAAACATATATGAATTATAAATTATATCTATAAAACCTATTGACAAAATAGGAATACTGTGTTATAATCATATCATTCCAATAGGAAAACTAAGTTAATAGGAGAAATTAATCATGGAAGAAAAAAATCTCGGCTGCCGCAGCTGTACAAATTGCGGTGTTATGAACTGCGCTAACAGAAAGTCAAGCTATCCTGAGTTCTGCCCTACTGCTGAACTTACTGAAGATGAAATAAATGAAGTAACTGACCTTTATCTCAAAAATCGTCAGAACCGCAAGGTTTCTATTGCGTCTGCCGAAATCGAAGGCAGCTTCTACGGTCAGTACACAAGAGTTGAAGAAATCGTTGAGTTTGCAAAGCGTATCGGTGCTAAGAAAATCGGTATTGCTACATGTATCGGTCTGCTTGAAGAAAGCCGTATATTTGCCCGTATTCTCAAGCTTAACGGCTTTGAAGTTTACGGTGTCGGCTGTAAGGTCGGCTCTGTTAACAAAACTGCAATCGGTGTAGATGAAAAATATACATGTGTAACAGGTCCTGTTATGTGTAATCCTATCATGCAGGCTAAACTCCTTAACAAAGCTGAAACAGACCTTAATGTTGTTGTCGGTCTTTGTGTCGGTCATGACAGTCTTTTCTATAAATATGCAAAGGGTCTTTCAACTACTCTTATTACTAAGGACAGAGTGCTTGCTCACAATCCTGTAGGTGCACTTTATCAGTCAAGAGCATATTACAAGAAACTGCTCCTTGCTCCTGTCGGTGAAGAAATTGACTATTCTGCACTTTTTGTGGGCAATGCCGAAAAGAAAGGTGAATAATAAATGAAGAAATACATATATCCTTTACTGCTGCTGATTTCTCTTGCGGCGGCTGAGGCGGTTGAGTTTTTAGTTCCGAATTCACCGCTTCATCAGAATGCAAAGCATCCGTATTTCGGATGGATAATTCTTGCAGTTACTGTTATTTATTTTCTGTACTCCGGAATTCAGGTTTTACAGAAGAAAAAAAGCGAAAATCCACCATTTTACAGAGCACCGTTTCTTGCAGGAATAATCCTGTTTTTCAACGTACTTAATCTTATAACTGTTAAGCTTGCTCTTTTGCCTGTTCTTTATTTTCCGTCACTCGACAGAGTTTTCGGTACTCTTTTTGAAGATTACTCACTTATCTTAAAGTGTGTCGGCTATTCATCGGGTATTCTTTTAACAGGTATTTTCGGCGGACTTTTAGTTGGCTTCTTTATGGGTGTCGGAGTTGGTTTCAATAAAACCTTAAGCTACTGGATAAATCCGATTATAAGAATTCTCGGTCCTATTCCGTCAACAGCATGGATACCGATTTTCCTTCTGCTGTTTCCTACTGCAAGAGCCGCAAGTGCTTTCATTATCGGTATTTCTGTATGGTTTCCGACAGTTGTTCTTACATCAAGCGGTATCTCAAATGTAAAGAATTCATACTTTGAAGTTTCTTCAACTCTCGGTGCAAGTCAGTTTTACAGAATTTTCAAGGTTGGTGTACCTGCGGCACTGCCAAGCATTTTCCTTGGTCTTTTCAATGGTATCTGCTCATCATTCGTAACTCTCATGACAGCTGAAATGATTGGTGCAAAATACGGTATGGGCTGGTATGTTAACTGGCAGAAGGAAATGATGTGCTATTCTAACGTATATGCAGGACTTATTGTAATCGCTGTACTTTTCTATATCGTAATCACATTATTGTTCAAGTTAAGAGACAAACTCTTATTATGGCAGAAAGGAGTCATCAAATGGTAGGCGAAATCAGATTTGAAAATGTTAAGAAAACCTTTATCAGACCTGACGGTGAAACTGTAAATGCACTGAATGGTGTTGACCTTACAATCAAACAGGGTGACTTCGTGTGTCTTATAGGTCCGTCAGGATGCGGAAAATCCACAATGCTCCGTATTCTTGCAGGTCTTGACCAGGCAACAGAGGGGGCTGTTTATATTGATGATAAAAAGGTTACCAAGCCGGATTATGACAGAGGTCTTGCCTTTCAGGACCACAGCCTTTTCCCGTGGCTTAATATCTATGATAATATAGCATTCGGTCTTAAAGCAAGACATATCTTTAAGGAAAAGAAAGAAACAGTAAACGAATTTATCGAACTTGTAGGACTTAAAGGCTTTGAAAAATCTTTTCCGCATCAGCTTTCGGGCGGAATGTGTCAGAGAGCATCACTCGCAAGAGCATTAATCGGGCATCCTAAGGCTCTTCTGCTTGATGAACCGCTCGGTGCACTTGATGCTTTCACAAGAATGAATATGCAGGATGAACTTCTGCGTATCAGAAAAGAACAGAACATGACCATGGTAATGGTTACTCATGATGTTGACGAAGCTGTATATCTTTCAGACAAGATTGTGGTAATGACACCAAGACCGGCAAAAATTGAAAAGGTTATTGATGTTAAGCTTAGTCAGCCAAGAGACAGAAATAATCCTGAGTTTATCAGATTAAGAAGTGAGATATTAAAAATCCTTGACTTTGCAGGCAAAGAAAAGGAAATCGAATACAGTATTTAAGGCAATACCGCACAATTACCGCCTAACGGCTATGTGTGTGTCTTGCTTGAACCTTTTCCGTCATAGCTCGCAAAAGCTCCTTGTAATACGCCCGAAGGAAGTGCCCTTGGGGTACGAAAGTATTCCTGCGTCGCTTTTGCGCACTCTGACAAAAAAATTTACGTCGCAATACGCACACATTAATTGTGCAGTATTGCATTAAGGAGAAAAAGAAAATGAACAGATTTATTAAAAAAGCAGCAGTTATAGCAACTGCATTTACACTTGTATTTTCAGCAACAGGCTGCGGTGCAGCTAATCAGAATGAAAGCGGCGGAGAATATGTGCTCAAAGTTGGTGAAACACAGGGTGCATTATGTCACGCTCCGTTACAGGTTGCAATGGAAAAAGGCTATCTTGATGAAGAAGGCATAAAGTGGGAACGTGTTGATTTCGGCGGCGGTGATATCCAGGCTGCTCTCGGCGCAGGTTCAATAGACTGTGGTTTCGGTCTTGTAGGAAAATTCGTTCAACCGATTGAAAACGGACTTAACATGGTTATTACATCAGGAATGCACACAGGCTGTACAAAAATTCTTGTAAAGGCTGATTCGGGTATAAATTCTATCGCTGATTTAAAGGGAAAGACAATCGGTGTAAGTTCACTTGCAGGTTCAGAAGCAGTTACAGCAAAGAGAGCATTATATGCAGCAGGTGTTGATGTTTCAGCAGGCAGCAATGATGTTACATTCGCTGTTTACAGCGTAACAGATCAGCCTGTAGCTTTACAGAATGGTGCAGTTGATGCAATTGCAACTCCTGACCCTGTTGCAACAAATGCTGAAAAGGAATACGGACTTAATATTCTTCTTGATACAGCAACAACTCAGCCATATGCGGATGAATACTGCTGCGTAAGTTTCGTATCAAAGGAGCTTGCAGAAAAACATCCTGAAATTGCTGCAGCATACACAAGAGCAGTGCTTAAAGCATCAGCGTGGGTAGCTGAAAATCCTGAAGAAACTGCACAGATACAGATTGACGGAAAATATGTCAGCGGTGACGTAAATGCGAATGCAGAAATACTTAAGGGATACAAGTATATTCCAAGTGTACAGGGCGGATATGATGCACTTGTAAATGTAAGCAAAGACCTTCACGAAATCGGAATACTGAAGCCTGAAACTGATGTAGATGCAATGATTGAGCGTTCATTCAAGTTCTTTGATGATGTTCCTGACAGCTATACTGTAAATGGTGACAGATTTGACAAGGTGCTTGAAAGAAAGGCAACAAGCGAAGTTATGGCTAAGGCTGATTGCTGTGAGTAATTAAAAATAATGCTGTTCCATTTTTTGCGGAACAGCATTTTTATTTATCCATATTTCATTCAAAACTCATTCAATAAACAACGTCTCATAATCACAATATCAAATACATCAAGTTTATCGTCATTATTTAAATCAGCGATTTTCCAGTCTTTAAGTTCTGTATCTGAATCTGCTAAAATCCACTTTTGTAGAGCAACTAAATCAGCAATATTAAATACTCCGTCTGAATTTACATCACCTTTGATTGTCTGAGGAGACCATT
>JAKSQU010000070.1 GCA_024403965.1 Ruminococcus sp. | reverse complement strand
TCAAGCATCTGAAATGCAAGGGCAATCGGTGTAAAGAGTACAGATACTGTGATTATTGTGTTTTCCTTTGCTGTTGTAAGTATCAGTATGTAGGATACTGCTGCTATGAAAAATCCGTAGAAAAATGCAAAAAATGTTTTTCGTGGTGCAGTTCTTTTGTCTGCAATTATGTACACAGCCGCAAATATCACCATATTTGTCACAAGTGAATATTTCACTGAATCTGCACGGCTGTTTATTATCGGAGCAATAAATGCAGGCACGGCTGTTCCGAAAACTGTTCCGAAAAACGCTCCGCCCGAAATATCATTTCTGCATATAAGCACAGCCGCCGCAACAAGCAGAAGAAGTATACATACAGAGCCGCATGCTCCGCTGAAATTACCCATGATAATTTCAAAATCGGTATAGTCCATTTTACCTGTTGTATTGAATATGTGTGACGCTGACGCTGAAAGTTTTTCCGCCGTTTCGGTTATGCCGATGCGGTTATGCGGTGACGGATAGAGACTAAGCTCTCTGCCCCATGATGTAACCGCAAAAATGTATGCCGCCGCAGATGGTGAAAATATCATATTCTGTCTGCCGCCGAATATATTCTTAGCCACAGCAACCGCAAATACTGACGAAAGCACGGCTATTCTGTAATCAACTGACGCAGGGAGCATTAATGCCACAAGAAGTCCGTCTGCTGTGCATGAAAGGTCATCGGGCATGAATTTTCTCTGCATAAGTCTTACTGATATTATTTCAGTTACAAGTGCTGTGATGACACATAACACCGCTGTCATCATAAAATGTGCACCGTAGTAGAAAAATGCTATTACAGAAAGCGGAAGGAGCGTAAGCATCATATCAAACCAGATACGGCTCTCTTTCTTCTGTTTCATACTGAAGGAGTGACCTCCTTTAAGCCGTCTGATGCCTTTTTCATATCTTCAGCCTTGAAAAGATAACTGCCGGATACGAGCACATTTGCTCCGGAATTTACGGCATACTGCGCTGTTTCTGCGTTTATTCCGCCGTCTACCTGTATATCGGTATCAAGTCCGAGTTCATTTATCTTTTCTCTTATAAGACGAACCTTTTCAGTTGTTTCGGGAATAAAGCTCTGTCCGCCGAAACCGGGTTCAACTGTCATTACAAGTACCATATCAAGATACGGCAGATATTCATATACCGCCTCAGCAGGAGTATTCGGCTTTATTGAAAGAGATGCCTTTACTCCGCATTCCTTTATGGCATTGATAGTTTCCATTACATCACTTTCGCTTTCAACATGAAAAGTGATTATATCTGCGCCGAAATCTGCAAAACGCTTAATGTATTTTAAAGGGTCTGTTATCATCAGATGAACATCAAGTGTCATGTCTGTTGCCCTGTTTACAGCTTCAAGAACAGGGAGTCCGTATGAAATATTGTTTACAAACACACCGTCCATTACATCAAAATGGAGCATATCTATTCCGCTGTTTTCAAGCTTTCTGACTTCACTTTCAAGATTAAGCATATCTGCACTTAACACAGATGCTGATACTAAATTTTTCAAAACACCACTTCTTTTATTCAGACTTTTAATGGAGCATTAATTATACCCACACACTTTTATTATATAATATTTATTGGCTAACGTCAATATAATTTAAATTCTTTTTTTATTTTATTTATTCCTGTTCATTGTCGTGCTCACTTTTCAACAATCGCCTTCAGCTCTGTTGAAAACTTTATAAGCTGTTCCATGTCAAGCTGTTCGATTCTTGCTGTTTTCGGCATTCCCACATTTTCAAGTGCTGTGTATACATCTTCCTTGCTTATTCCCATAAGTGACGAAAGTGCATTTGATATGGTCTTTCTGCGCTGTGAAAATCCGCTTTTTACTACCCTGAAAAAGAATTTTTCGTCTTCTTCGGGAAGTCTGTGTTCGCCGTGAAGGTCAATTCTTATTACCGCTGAGTCAACATTCGGTGACGGCATAAAACTGCCTCGTGATACCTGAAAAAGTGTCTTAACTGTGCCGTAATAGTTTACGCCTACTGTAATTGCTCCCGATTCTCTTGAGCCTACCTTTGCACACAAGCGCTGTGCCGCCTCTTTCTGCACCATTACTGTTATGCTGTCTATAGGCAGTCTGCTTTCAAGGAGCATCATTATTATCGGTGATGTAATGTAATAAGGCAGATTTGCACATACTGCTGTACGAAGTCCCGAAAATTCTTCTCTGATTATCTTTGAAAGGTCACATTTCATAACGTCTTCATTGAAAATCTTTACGTTGTCGAATTCTTCAAGAGTTTCCGCAAGAACAGGAAGAAGTCTGCTGTCGATTTCAACTGCACATACCTTGTCTGCACGTTTTGCAAGCTCTGCTGTCAGAACACCTATACCTGTTCCTATTTCGATAACTCCGTAACCTTCTGCGGCATTTCCCATTTCAGCAATCTTAGGACATATATCGGGATTGATAATAAAATTCTGTCCGAGTCCCTTTGAAAAACTGAAACCGTGACGGCTGAGTATATCCTTTACAGTTCCTATATTTGTAAGATTCATTTGTTTCTCCTTAATCTCCTTAAACCTTGTGTCGCAGCTTATCGTAAAATTCACTCTGCTTTGCATCGTTCATCTTTTCCATACTGTTTACAAGATAATCTGCTGAACGGTAAGCGTGCTGAAAATCAGTATCCTTAAACCTTACCTTAATGTCAACAAATTCACCATCAATTGTAAGGTCAGCCTGTTCGACCTGTCTGCCCTTGTATTTGTCTGAAATATGTTTCAGACAATAATCAATCTCCTGTCGGGACATTTCGCCGCCGATTACATTGATTTTCATAACACTCCACCTAACCTTTCTATTACCTTTTCTGCGCACTTCATTCCGTCTGCCGCCGCAGATACTATGCCGCCTGCATAGCCTGCACCTTCGCCGCACGGATAAAGTCCTTTTACTGTAAGTGACTGCAGTTCTTCTCCCCTGTTTATTCTTACAGGCGAACTGCTTCGGCTTTCTGTTCCTGTGATAACTGCATCGGGACTGTCAAAGCCTTTTATTTTCTTTCCCATTTCAACGATTCCAAGCTTTATGGATTCACATATGAAATCGGGAAGATACTCCGAAATATCGGCAAATCGTGTATTCGGTATGTATGACGGCTTTACCTTTCCAAAGCTATCAGCTTTTTCGCCTTTAAGCATTGCGCCTACTGTTGTGACAGGTGCGCTGTAGTCACCGCCGCCGCTTATGAATGCTTTTTCTTCTATCTCACGCTGAAAATACATTCCTGCAAGTACATCATCACTGCCGAAATCATCCGTATTTACGTTTACAAGCAGTGCGCTGTTTGAATTTTCGGCATTTCTTGCAAAACAGCTCATACCGTTTACTGCAAGCCTTCCTTTTTCAGAAGATGCCGCCACAACTTCACCGCCAGGACACATACAGAATGTATAAAGTGTTCTGCCGTTCGGAAGATGTACAGCAAGCTTGTAGTCTGCGGCTTTAAGTGACGGATGTCCTGCAAAATCTCCGTACATTGCCCTGTCGATGTCTTTTCTGTGATGTTCAACACGGACACCTACTGCAAAATTTTTCTGTGAAAGTGAAACATTTTTATCCTTCAGCATTTCAAAAACATCTCTTGCGCTGTGTCCTGTTGCCAGAATCACATTATGTGTATTTATTGTATGCACTCCGTCGGAATCAGTGTACTCAACCTGTGAAATTTCGCCGTTTTCGGTGGTGTAGCCTGTGAATTTCGCATTGAAATGCACTTCTCCGCCAAGCTTTATAACCTTTTCACGAAGATTTTTTACTGTTTCACGGAGCATATCCGTGCCTATATGCGGCTTTGCCATATACAGTATTTCATCGGGTGCACCGAACTCCACAAGACGTTCAAAAATCCACCCTATTCGGTAGTCTTTTATGCCTGTGTTCAGCTTTCCGTCGGAAAATGTTCCTGCACCGCCTTCACCGAACTGAATATTGCATTCTGTGTCAAGCACTCCGTTTCGGCGAAATTCGTCAACTGCCTTACAGCGTGTATCTACATCTCCGCCACGTTCAAGCACTATAGGTTTTGCACCCGATTTTGCAAGAACAAGCGCCGCAAACATTCCCGCAGGTCCGAAACCTATAATTACGGGACGTTCTGTATCCGACGGCAGCTTTGCAATTCGGTATTTGTCCTTTTTTACCTGTGATGCATTCTTTAGTGTACGCAGCAGCTTTTCTTCGCCTTTTACTTCAATATCAACTGATATTATAAAGTGAACGTCATTTTTCTTTCGTGCGTCAACTGATTTTTTCGACAGCTTTGCACTTATTATTCTGTCATACGGAATTCTCAGCTTTTCTGACGCTACCGACTTCATATTGCGGAAATCTGTGTCAAGCGAGACTTTTATGTTTCCGACTCTTATCATTTTTCCGCCCCTTTCAGTGACAATGCACAGCTTTTACCTGCGATTATTCCCGATGACCATGCCCATTGCAGATTATATCCGCCGCAGTCACCGCATACATCAAGTATTTCTCCGCACAGATAAAGTCCGCTGTGCAGCTTTGACTCAAAATCATTTGTCACACATTCGCTCTTTATTCCGCCCATTGTAACCTGTGCATTCTGCCACGATGAACTTCCCTTTACTGTAAATTCAAGATTTTTTATTGTATGTGCAAGACGGTCTGCGTCTGATTTTTTCAGCTTTGAGATATAGTCGTTAATACTTCTGTCAAGTGCACGTTTTGCAAGGTAAACCGCAAGGCTTTTCACGAAAATTCCTGTTAAAAGCTCTTCAGCTGTACGCTTTGCTCTCTGTCGGAATACTTCATTAAAAAGATAATCTGAAAGTTCCTTTTCGCTCATCTGCGGAAAAAGGTCTGCTTTCAGCTTTAGTCTGCCTTCATATTCTGCGAAAAGATACGCAAGATTAAACACGCAGATGCCCGAGATATTGTTTTCGTTAAACTGTATTTCGCCTGTTTCGGTGCGGATAAGCTTTCCGTCTGCTACTGCTGAAACACTGCCCCTTACTCTTACACCTTTTAGTGCCTTCAGGTTTTCAGCTACTCCGAGTGATGCAACCGCAGGACATATTTTCGACGATTTATAGCCCATATCCTTTAACATTCTGAGCATTGAACCATCTGTGCCGAATGATGTGCCTGCATATCCGCCGCAGGCTATAATAACTCTTTCGGCTGATATTTCTCCTTCATCTGAAACAAGTCTGTATGCTTTCTTTTCCTTATGTATTGACTTGACTTCAAAGCCGCATTTTTCTTCTATGCCGAGCTCTTCGGTTTTACTGCGGATAGCATTTACTACTGTATTTGCGCTGTTGCTTTTCGGATAAAGTCCGCCGTTTCGCCCTTCACTGCCTGTAACACAAAGCACTCCGTAGGTACTGCGGAAGTATTCTTCTGCTTTCGGTGTTCTTTCAAGCACTGACATTACATCAAATGAGCCATGATAGTTTTCAGCCTTTATATTTGTATTGCTTAAATTGCATTTTCCGTTTCCTGTCGCCGCAAGCTTTTTTCCGCTCCTTGCAAGTCTTTCAAGTATTATCACACTTGCTTTCGGAGCAGTCTGCTTTGCTGAAACAGCCGCCGCAAATCCCGACGCTCCGCCGCCTATTACTGCTATATCGTATATCATCAACCAATCGCCTTTACTTCAATTATATCTATTTCGGGACGGTTATTGAATCTCACAGGTGCAGGATACAAGCCTGTGCCCGATGAAATAAACATTCCGCCGCCGCTGTATTCAAACATTCCCTTGTCATAAATTTTCATTTCGGGAAAACGTATTTTCGGCAGTTTTGCATTTGTTTCGCTGTCATAGACAGGTCCGAATCCGAACGGAATCTGAACCATTCCGCCGTGTGTGTCTCCGCATATCGTAAGGTCTGCGCCGAATTGCGCAAAGCTGTCATATTTCGGTATATGCGCAAGCAAAACTGTATATATGTCGCTGTCAAGAGTGAACGCATTGCGCAAATCAAATGTGTCTGAATAATATGCATTGTCTATTCCTATTATACGGATAAGATTTCCGCCGATATCAATATATTCACTTTCATAATTCATAAGATGTGCGCCGAGATTCTGCATATCCGCAAGATATCTGCTGTCCATATTATCATGGTCACCTGTGACAAAATACACGGACAAACCATTTTCAATGAGCATTTCCGTAAGTTCAACAGGTATATGCTTTTCTTCATCATCTGCATCACTTGTGAACATATCGCCGATAATAAAAACTGCGTCGGGCTTATTGCTGATTACTCTTTGTGCAATGGTTTCCTTTGAAATTCCGCCGCAGTCTGCGTGCATATCTGAAATAACCGCAAATTTTATATCCGAATGAATTTTGGCAGATTCAAGCTTTACACGTTCAGTTTTCAGTGTGTAATTGTTAAACCACCAAACAAGCAGAATTATCAGAAATATGATAATCTGATTCTTACGCTTTTTCTTAAGCTTTAAAGGCTTTGAATCCGTATTTTTCGGCTGTGATTTTTTAGCGGGTGCTTTCTTTTTTTCATTTTTCATTCCGTGTTTCCTTTATATGAACATCGAACTGTCTGAAAGGTATAACAATGCCGTTTTCATCAAAAGCTTTCTTTACATTTTCAAGCAGATTGTATCTTGCTGTATAGTAATCATCATTTTTTGTCCATACAAGAGTATCAATTCCAACTGAATTATCCTTATGTGCACCCATTCTGACTATCGGTGCAGGCTCTGAAAGAAGTAATTTGTCAGCGCTGATTATTTCAAGTATAAGTGACTTTGCCTTGTAGAAATCCGATGTATAGCTTATTTCAAACTGTAAGTCGATTCTTCGTGTAGGTGTGTCGGTATAGTTTATGATTTTTGCGTCCGAAACCTTGCCGTTAGGAATGAAAACGGTCTTGCTGTCGAAGGTTACTATTTTCGTATAGAGTATTCCGATTGAAACAACCTTTCCAAGTGAGCCGTCAATTTCTATAAGGTCACCCGATGAAAAAGGCTTTGAAAAAAGGATTATAAATCCGCCGCAAAGATTTGAAAGACAATTCTGCAAAGCAAGGCTTATTGCAAGTCCTGCGGCACCAAGTATTGTAATTATTGATGACATAGGCACTTTAAGCACCGACAACGCCATTATAATCACCACTATGTATAGTATTACTCTTATCAGCGAAACAAGAAATGACTTTGCCGCACCATCAACATTTGAACGTGAAAGTGCCTTGCCTGTCAGCTTTGTAATCAGCTTTGACACAAGAATTCCGATTGCAAGTACAATAAGTGCAATTACAAGTGACGGGAAAATGCCTTTCAGATAATCGGCAAATGCGCTGAATATACCCGATGCTCTTTCGACATTTTCCTGGAATACTCCGCCTGTTTCTTCTGCTTTAAAAAAATTGGTTATCATTTTATTATCTCCGTAATTATGTACATTCTTACTCAATTTATATTATATCACGTTATGATAAAAAGGTCAATAAAAAAAGTCCCCGTATAATCGGAGACTTTTTCAGCGTCTCAAAGAGGAATTGAACCTCCGGCCTGCCGCTTAGGAGGCGGCCGCTCTATCCAACTGAGCTATTGAGACATATATACTCACCGCTTTTGCAAACTGTCCTGTATTGATGACACACTTTGCAGTATCGGAGATATAAACGGCGGTCAATATCTAACCGCCGTATATCATTATATCATAGTTTTATTTTGTTTGCAAGACTTACATATTTATTTTTATCTTTTTACCAGATTTTGTAATCATCAGTTACAAGATAAATCATTTCATTGAAAACGATATTTTCCGGCTTTGCTCCGTCCTGTATTGCCTTCTGAAGTGCTGAAAATCTTGAGCTTGCCGCAATAATATTCATTATATCGTCCTTTTTCGGCTTGTTTTTCATAAGATATGTGTACACGGCACTCTCAATATATCCGAAACTGCGGAGCTGTGACTTCTTCATATCAACCCTGTCTTTGCCGTTTTTGTTCATTGCTGAAATGCCGTCACCGTCTCTGAGACCGAATACCATTCCGCACATCATTTCCGGTACAAACATTGTAAGTTCTCTGCCAAGTGAGCTGTCCGGTGATGTTTCAATGATTTCCTTTGCGGTCTTTTCGTATGATTTCTGGCTCTTTACCTTTCTGAGAAGTTCAATTGCCTTGTTTGTCCATTTCTTTACATCGTCTGCTGTGTAAGGGCACGGCTCATATGTTGATTCATCCTGTATAAGAAGAACAAACTGCTTATGTGTATTGTAGTTTTCTGAATTTGTGTTTTTCTTTGAAATTTCTTCTCTGACTTTAGCTGTAAGTTCAGTCATTACAGTACCGTTTATTCTTACTTCACAGGAAATTTCTCCCTTAGCCGCACCAACAAAAAGCTTAATCCAGTATGCTCTTTTTTTGCCGATATAGTTCGGAATATCATCCTTGACAATACTCCATAAATCGCTGTCTGTAATGCTGTCGCCTGTGCAGTATGAACCGATTTCTGACGGAAGGCTGAATTCATGCTTTTCGCCGTCAATTTCAGATACAAGCTTTGCTGTGTTTTTGCCGTCAAGTGATTCAAGTACATATTTAAGAACGCTGTCGCAGAAATTTTCTGCTGAATTCTTAGCCGCACTTTCAGCGTCTTCACCTATACCTGCACATGATTCAACAAGTGTTTCTTCAAAAAGCGGATGTGTGAGAATGAATAAAAGCTGTACTGAGCTGTTTCTTAAACCGACTCTCTCACCTGCTGTTCTGAATTCAATTGTTAAGTCATATTTATCAAAATAAAGCTTGTCATCAGCTGTTCTTGTTCCTTCAAATTTCTCAGCAATAACGCCGAATACATCTGTTTTTCTGTTATCTGCCACGATAAAATCCTCCTATTAATACGCAGAATATACTTGTCATATTATACCACGAAAGCGTTATTTTGTCAACCTTTTTTGTGCAGTAATATTATTTGCAGAATTGTTGACATTACAGAAAATTGTAGTATAATTGATAGGGAGATTTTTGAAAGGATGTTTTATTATGATGAAATTTATCAAATCTCAGCCTGTTCTTTTTATTTCATTTATTGCGGCTGTGATTACTATGTTTATCATTCCGCCCGACAAAAGCTATGCTGAATATATCAACAGAACTGTTCTCATTCAGCTTTTCGCTCTTATGGCGGCTGTTGCAGGATTCAGAAGTGTCGGTATTTTTGAAAAAATCACAGGATTTATGCTTGAAAAAGCCGCAACTGTCAGAACACTTGCAGTTATTCTTATTCTGCTGTGTTTTTTCTCGTCTATGCTTGTTACGAATGATGTTGCACTGCTTACTTTTGTACCGCTGACAGTTCTGATTTTCAAGGATATAAAGGATGAAAAAAGCCTTATTTTTACTATTGTCCTTGAAACTGTTGCCGCAAATATGGGAAGTATGCTTACTCCTGTCGGAAATCCGCAGAATTTGTTTGCCTATGACGAATACAAAATATCTGCTTTGGATTTTATATCCGCTACACTGCCTGTGTGTCTTGCAAGCGGTATTATCACTCTTGCACTTGCGTTGATTATTCCGAAAAATCCGTGCAGTTCACAGCAGAAAAAGGAAACTGTTATTCCTAAAGTGCCGACAGCTGCTTTCAGCGTTCTTTTTATCATTTGTCTGCTGACAGTTTTCAGAGTAATTCCCGATTATGTGTGTTTTATATGTGCTGTTGCTGTTATGCTGATATTTGACAGAAAGGTTTTCGCAAAAATTGACTATTCTCTGCTTGCAACGTTTGTATGCTTTTTCATTTTTGTAGGCAACATTGGTAAAATTGAGCCTGTGAAAAACTTCTTCTCTGAGATTATTTCGGGACGTGAAGTGGTTGTAACCGCTTTGCTTTCACAGGTTATCAGTAATGTTCCTGCAACTGTAATGCTTTCGGGATTTACTGAAAACGGCTTGCAGATGGTACTTGGTGCTGATATCGGCGGACTTGGTACACTTATTGCATCTCTTGCGAGTCTGATTTCATTTCAGATTTATAGGAAATCAGACGGGGCAAAGCCGATGAAATATCTTGTGGTATTTTCGGCTGTTAATTTTGGTATGCTGATTCCGATGATTTTATTGCAGATTTTTGTGTTTGCGAAATAGCGCAGAGCCTGCGCACGCTGTCCACGCTCTCACTCGCTCTGCTCGTTCATTCACAGGGGGAGAGAAGTCTGCTTTCGCTCAACTTTATTAAAGATGGACTTTATCTGTAGGGGCGGCGTTTCGCCGTCCGTGTGGTGTTGTGTATATCTTCGGGCGGACACATGGGTCCGCCCCTACAAAAATATGAAATTTCATTGCAAAGGTGCAGGGCGACCGCAAAGCCCTGCAAAAATGAAAACGTGTAT
>JAKSQU010000007.1 GCA_024403965.1 Ruminococcus sp. | reverse complement strand
TCATGTTCTGTTCTTGCCGCAAGCGCAGACGGAACGGAAATCTATACACTTGAAGGCTTACAGGAAGAGGCGGCGGATTTCATAGGATTTATCGCACAACAGGGTGCAGACCAGTGCGGTTTCTGCAATCCCGGTTTTGTTATGAACACGATTGCACTTCTGCGTGAAAATCCAGACCCTGCAGATGACGAAATAAAGGCTTTTCTCAGTGGAAATCTCTGCAGATGCTCTGGATATGAAGGTCAGCTTCGTGGTATAAGAAATTATCTTGACAGCCGAAAAGGCGGTGATTTATAAATGAATAAGGATTACAGATTTGTCGGAAAGGCAATTCCTAAAAAGGATTCTCAGCAGCTTCTCCTCGGAAAGCCTGTTTATACTGACGATATAACTCCTGACGATGCGCTTGTCGTAAAACTTCTGAGAAGTCCGCACGCTAATGCAATAGTTTCCGAAATTAAAACGGATATTGCTAAAAAAGTTCCGGGAGTTGTTGATATTTACACATGGGAAGATGTTCCGAAAAACCGCTTTGCTATTGCGGGACAGACTTATCCCGAACCTTCGCCTTATGACAGACTTATTCTCGACAGACATTTAAGATTTGTCGGCGAGCCTGTTGCTATTATTGCCGCCGAAAATGAAAAAGCGGCGCTGAAGGCTATGAAACTCATAAAGGTTAAATACGACGTTCTCGATGCTGTTCTTGATTTCCGAAAAGCAAAGGATAATCCTGTGCTTGTTCATCCCGAAGATAACTGGTTTCCGCCATGCGAGGTCGGCGGTGACAACAAACGTAATCTTGTTGCAAGCGGTGAAAATCATGACGGTGATGTTGATGCAGTTCTTGCTGACTGTGATGTTGTAATTGAACACACCTACCACACAAAAGCCTTTGACCAGGCTATGATGGAAACATTCCGCACTTACACTGAACTTGACAGATACGGCAGACTTCATGTTATTTCTTCAACACAGATTGTTTTCCATTGCCGAAGAATTCTCTCAAATGCTCTCGGTATTCCAAAAAACATGATAAGAGTTGAAAAGCCGAGAATCGGCGGCGGTTTCGGTGCAAAACAAACTGCTGTAAGTGAGGTTTATCCTGCTTTTGTTACAATGAAAACTAAACGCCCTGCTATGATTATTTTCACACGAGAAGAAAGTCATATTGCAGGTTCTCCACGTCATGAAATGGAAATTACTCTCCGACTTGGCGCAGACAATGATGGTACTATCCGTGCTATTGACCTGTACACGCTTTCAAATTCGGGTGCTTACGGCGAACATGGTCCGACTACTGTCGGTCTTTCGGGACATAAATCCATACCTATGTACACAGGTTCACTTGAGGCATATCGTTTCAGCTATGATGTTGTATATTCTAATACTCTTGCGGCGGGTGCATACAGAGGATATGGTGCAACTCAGGGAATCTTTGCTCTTGAGTCTGCTGTAAATGAGCTTTCAGAAAAGCTTGGCATTGACCCAACTGAAATACGTCTTAAAAATATGGTTCGTGAAGGTATGGTTATGCCTTCATATTACGGAGAAACCGCAAATGCCTGTGCACTTGACAGATGTCTTGAACATTGCAGAGATATGTTTGAATGGGAAAAGAAATATCCTGTGCGTGATATGGGCAATGGAAAAATTCGATGTGCAGGTGTGGCAATGGCTATGCAGGGGTCAGGTATTTCAAATGTAGACGTTGGTTCGGCTACAATCAAGCTTACTGAAGACGGCGGTTATATTCTCATTATCGGTGCGGCAGATATGGGCACAGGCTGTGATACAATTCTTGCTCAGATGGCGGCTGAAAGTCTTGGCTGTGACGTTGACAAAATCTCGGTATTCGGTGCTGATACAGATGCATCACCTTATGATTCGGGTTCTTATGCATCATCTACAACCTATATCACGGGAAAAGCTGTGGAAAATGCCTGTGAAAAGCTGAAAAAGGAAATATGCGCTATCGGTGCGGAAATAGTCGGCTGTTCAATTGATGAAATGCAGTTTGACGATGGTGAGGTTACTCATCTTCCGACAGGCAGGAAAATTCCGCTTAGTGATATTGCTTATAAATGTCAGTGTTTCAGTGAACGCACAGCAGAGGCTACTGCATCTCACAGCTCCCCTGTTTCACCGCCGCCTTATATGGTCGGAATGGTTGAAATTGAACTTGACAAGCTTACAGGAAAAGTAAAAATCATAGACTATATGGCTGTTGTAGACTGCGGAATTCCTATAAATCCTGCACTTGCAAGAATTCAGGCAGAGGGCGGAATTGCTCAGGGAATAGGTCACACGCTGTTTGAAAATCTTTCGTTTAAGGATAACGGCGGTCTTATTGAAAAGGACTTTATGCAGTATAAAATTCCGACAAGACTTGATGTGGGTAAGCTGACAATCGAATTTGAACACAGCAACGAACCGACAGGACCTTTCGGAGCAAAATCCATTGGCGAAATTGTTATTAATACTCCTGCTCCTGCACTCGCTCATGCGATTTATCGTGCTACAGGTGTATGGCACAGAGAACTTCCGATAACACCTGAAAAAATCGTTTTCGGAACTGACTAAAAATACAAATATTATCACGGAGGTACATTATGAACTTTTTAGAGGAAAGAATCTGCAAAGACGGAATAGTTAAGGAAGGAAACGTTCTTAAAGTTGACCAGTTTTTAAATCATCAGATGGATACTTCACTTTTCAAGCAGATGGGTGAAGAATTCAAAAAGCGTTTTGCAGGCAAAAATATAAACAAGATTCTTACAATTGAGGCATCAGGAATCGGAATTGCCTGTGTTGTTGCAATGTATTTTGATGTTCCCGTGGTTTTTGCAAAAAAATCAAAGAGCATTAATATTGACGGAGATATGTACATTGCCGAAGTTGAGTCATTCACTCACAAGTGCAAAAATCAGGTAATTGTATCAAAGAAATTTCTTAGTGCAGATGACCATGTTCTTCTCATTGATGATTTTCTTGCAAACGGCTGTGCTTTACAGGGATTGATTTCAATTGTAAATCAGGCTGGCGGTACTGTTGAAGGTATCGGAATTGCAATCGAAAAGGGTTTCCAGTCAGGCGGTACAGTTATCAGAAATCTCGGTTATCAGCTTGAATCACTCGCTATTGTTGATGCAATGGACGCTGAAACAGGTGCTATTACTTTCAGGGAGCAGAAATAATAAATACTATTTCTAAGATTTTTCATGGTAATATACAGTGTCAGCTGTTCGGAAATTCGATCTTTCCGAACAGCATTTTTATTGGCATATTCCCACATATATGATATTATACTCTAAAACACTCGTGGTCACATATTAGCAATCAGTTCAACAAGTTACACAGGTACAATAAGAGAGTATCTTGCAGAAATCATTATCTGAATATGATTGAAAATAAACAGGCAGTCCGTCACGAAAAATCATGTGTACTGCCTGTTATTTTTATACCAAATACTTTCAGCACTGTCTTTAACAAAAAACAAGCCCTTTCCCAAAAGAAAGAGCTTGCATAAAAAATGCCGATGGCGGGACTTGAACCCGCACACCGTGAAGTACTCGATTTTGAGTCGAGCGTGTCTGCCATTCCACCACATCGGCAAATACTGCATTAAAAAACAGTACTTTATAATTATATAGCAAATCGGCAGAAAAGTCAATAGTTTTTTCTGAATAAGATTATTTATATCTTTCGGCAAGTGCCTTTATTTCTTCCAGAAGCTTTTCCAGATTCTGATTTTCATATAATATGGTCTTCATTCCGAATTTTTCTGCACTCTCAATATTTTTCAGAGAATCGTCTGTGAATATACATTCTTCCGCTTTAAGTCCGTATCTCTCGCACAAAACCGCAAATATTTCGTGATTCGGCTTTACAACATGTTCATAACACGAAAATACTCCGCCGTCTGTATGTGGAATAAAATCAAGTGCCTGCGGTGCAACGTGCATGAGATATTCAAAGTAATTTGAAAGATAATACACCTTGTAGCCGTCTGCTTTCAGCGTTTCGATAATCGGTATTGCACCTTCTTTTTTATGCGGAATTTCGCCAAGTCTTGAAAATACTGTGCGGATTGCATTTTCATACTGCGGTGATTTTTTAATGAAAAGCTGTAAAACTTCTTCGTCTGAGAGTATTCCCCTGTCAAACTCTGTCCAGTCTGGATTTCCCCACATTGCGTCTGTGACTGCTTTCTCTGTTTCACTGTCAAACAGAGAACTCATCATTTTGTCCCACGTGAATTCTGTCAGTACTCCGCCAATGTCAAATACAATATTCTTAATCATTATATCCACCCCTTAATCGCTGATATTACTATAACAATAACATTTTTCCGCAAAAAAGTCAAGCAGACAAAAAGAACAGACAGTTTACGCAAAATTTATTGTTTCAGCTGTCTGTTCTTCGGTATGGATTTTATACCATACCATTTATATGGAGAGTCTGGATTTCTGATTTATGAATTTATCTGTACTCTTTCGTATTCAAGCGCAGATATGAAATCGCTTAATTCTTCTTCTGTTATGTTCGCTTTTATTGCTGTGTAGTGTCTTTCATCAATCGGAATATATGCCTGTAAACCAGTGCCGTCTGTATTCCTGTTTATTACATTGCCGTTTATTTCCTTTGCAGTTTCTGAAAGCTTTGGCAAACGTCCGCACATATACTCATACATGCTTAATGTTTCGCCTATATACTCATCAGCAGTATAGAAAAACACAATGTATTCCCTGTCCTTGTACATAACACGATAAAGTATGCCTGTATCTTCATACTGTGCATGCGGAATAAGGCAAACATCACGATTTTCAGCCATTGCAATACCGTTTTCACCTTTTATGCTGTATATAAAGCCGTCACTCTTAAAGCTTTCAAACATTGCTTTATAATCGTTACGTTCAGTTTCATAATAATCTGCAAGTTCATAATTATTCAGCAAGTCTATCACACCATCTGTGTCATTACAGCTTATAGGCTGTGTCGGGGGATTGAGTGGGTAAAAACAAAACTGTTTGGGAGTATCATTCAGTTTAAGCACAATTTTCTGCACCGCAAGTGCATCGGCATTTGTAAGACCATTTCCGTCCATATCTGCATTTTTCACGCCCTGTTCAGTGATATGTGTTTCATCTGTGCCGAATAAACCATATTTATTCGGATTGGCAAATGACTGCATTATAAGTACAGCGTCAGCCATATTTACTTCCTTATCAAGATTGGAATCGCCCTTTATTTCAGAGATATCAGTATTAACAACTCTTATATCTCCTGTAATCAGATATGATGATGTATTGCTTGCCTTTAAAACTCCGGATACAATTGAATCCTTTGGTGCATAAACACCATTCCATCCCGCATGGCTGAATGCATCTGCGTCATATCTGAATACTTCGTCAATGCCTTCAAACACAATTTCTCCGCTTAAAGACTCACCTGTTGAAATAACTCTTGCATTTCTTAATTCAATAAGTCTTGATTTATCATCATCAATGTAAACTGAATACTCTTCGCCCTTTACACTTACAGTATATTTACCGCCCATAAGCTCTGAAAATTCGTCTGTGCTGTATTTCTTACCATATAGTGCTGTAATGATAATCTCATTTTCTTCGCCTTCAGCAAGATTAAGTCCGCTAAAATCAAATGAGTCACCCATATTGTAAAGGATTTTCACTTTATCCATATCGACAGGAGAAGTTGTGGTTTTTGAATTCAGATACTTTGAAACATCAAAGCCGATATGTTCAGAAAAGTCTGATACAGTTGTACTGCCCAAAATACCCAAAGGCTCATTATCCATAAATACTATCAGCTTAACATGATTATTTGTCGGTGAATTTTCTGTTATCAAATCATACTCAAAACCGCTGTATTCTTTTGATGTAATCACAGATTCCCATTTGTAACCGCTTTCGCTGTTCAGCTTTTTCACTACAGACTTTATTTCATTTATGTCCGAAAAGCCGTATAATACAAGATAATCAGTTTTGTTTTCGCCCACGTTAAAAACTGTGTCTGTCTTTATATTGTCAGCAAGGAGTTTATCGCCGTTTTCAGAAACTGTAAATGTACTGATAAAGGTGTTTTTGTCTATTTCTGCATTACCGCTGTTATCGGGTGTTGCAGGGACTATTTCAAAATCCCTATATAAGCTGACACTTTCTATATTCGCAGAATTTTCAGCAATTTCAAGCTGTTTGTCTGTTAAAGGACAAATAATCATAGGTGCATATTTTGAACAGAAAACATTGTCTGACTCAACGCCTAATTCTTCAAGAATGAGAGCAGATGCAGACATATAGACCGACTCATTCATTTCAAGAATAAGCTTTGAATAATATTCTGTGCTTTTCTTTTCAACTTCGTACTGGTCACTGCAAGTTTCGTACAGAGAATGAGTATACACGTCAACCTTTTCATTAATTATTCTTTCAAGCTCAGACTTATCGGGTTGTATGTAGGAAATCCAGTATAAATTTTCATCTGCTGCTTCGGTCATAGCCGTCATATTCTGTGGAATGTCTGTTGTTTCCGCCGATACCGTAAAAGGCATTGCAGATAATGTCATTGCGGTCGCTGTCATAATGCTGAGTAACTGTTTTTTCATAAGAAAACCTCCTTGAAATATAGAATAATTTGTTTAACGAAAACGCATTCTGTTTGTTTTCACTTATTAGACGTTTGAAAATTCAGTTTCTCTCACTAAAAATATATATTTTTTTGTTTTTACTAAATATTTGTGTGATTAGACGCAATCGGCGGACACAACAGCAAAAATTATAATTCTGTATTTATGAGAAAAGAATTATAAAATATGTAGGGGCGCACCCATGTGTGCGCCCGAAAGTCTCATTGTAACCTGACGGGCAGACACGTGGGTCTGCCCCTACAGTTAAAGTCCATATTTAAAAGAAACGTGCGAAAGCAGATTGCTCTTTTCCTGTGAGTTGGAGCGTGGCTAACCAACGGAGATTCTCCGCATCTAAATTACAAATCCGTATTTAAAAGAGTCGAGCGAAAGCAGATTACTCTCCCCCTGTGAGTAACGAGCGTAAGCGAGTGAGAGCGTGGCTCGCCAGCGGGGGCTCCCCGCAAAAAAAGAGCAGAACATTTCTGCTCTGCTCAATTTTTTTAATTTTTATGAAAAGTAGTTCTGATATCCGTCGCCGTAGAAATAGAAGAAGCCTTCACTGAATGATTCAGGATTACTGAAATACAGATTAACTGCCTCTATTACACTGTCTGTTACATAGCCTGAATATGTGCCTAAGTTTATGTAATTGTAGGCGCCTTCAAACTGATAAGGCTGAGCAAGTACCCCATAAATACTATTAGGGAACAGCTCTGAGCCGACTCTGTTCATGATTACCTCGACAACTCGTGCTTTATCATATACACTTATCCAATCCGAACCCGCTTCGTTGGCTACTGCATTGCAGAGAATAATGTACTCTTCATCTGTAATATAAAGATTGCCTGCGCCTATGCTCGATACATCAGATGTGCCTGATGAACCTGTTGGAGCTGTTGTGGAAGCGATATCGCCTGAATTCGGTGCCTGAGTTAAAGCCTCTGTTGAAGGGGGAATCGGTGCAGCTAATGCATCGGCTGTGGTTGTAACATATTCTGTCGCTGACTCTGTCTGAGTCTCTGTGACAGGTTCTGTTACTTCTTCCTTCGTAACAGGTGCATGAACGGGGGCGGGTACAGTGACCTTAGCAGCGCTTGCTGCTGTAGATTCAGCTGTAGTTACAGCGGTAGAAATCTCTGTTTTAGAGGATTCGTTTGTGCCAGACTTTTCAGACTTGCTGCTCTTGGCAGAAGTCGCCATTGAGGTGGTTACCTTTTTGTTGGTTGTTGACTTCTCATCGTCTGCTGAAACAGCAGTTGTCTGAGAGACCTCGTTTTCAGAGCCGTGAACTGTGTCACACTCCTCAACAAAATCAGCTGAGCTTACTTTTGCGGAATTAAGACACGCAACGCCTAATCCGCCGCCCAAACAAGTAACAACAACCCCGCAGACTAAAGCTGCGGCTTTAAGATTTACCATCAACTCATCCTTTCGTGAATTAGAGTATTTCTGGGCTGTATTCATAATAACATATTATGCCGAAAATATCAAGCTTTTCCCGAATTTTTCCGCATTTTTACCAACGTATTGCCACATTATGCTTGGCTTATCATATAGATATACAGCAAAATCCACAAACTATACATATAGTTAATTAAATAATTATACTGTAATTCTTCAATCCGACAATAAATTTCCCAAAAGTATGTTCGTTTTTGATACTGATTTATTGTGATAATCCTGTTAAGACTATGTGTCAAGCCCGTAAATTCGGCATTCAGCTATTGATTTATTTACTTTTTTGTGATATACTCATAATAAGGGCGGTATTGCTCTGTGAAATACATATATATACAGGAGATACAAAATGAACAGCAAAATCTATACAAACCGCATTAACTCGATTATATCCGAGGTCAAAAAAGCGGTAATCGGCAAGGACAAAATTGTTATAAAAGTTCTTCTTGCCATTCTCTGCAAGGGTCATGTTCTCATTGAGGATATTCCGGGTGTGGGAAAAACAACCCTTGCTCTCGCCTTTTCAAAGGCGCTTTCACTTGAACACAACCGTATGCAGTTTACTCCCGATGTTCTCCCTTCGGATGTAACAGGCTTTTCTGTATACAACAAGTCAACAGGAAATTTTGAATTTCGCAGAGGCGTTGCTTTCTGCAATCTCTTTCTTGCTGACGAAATCAACCGTACATCAAGCAAAACACAGTCTGCTCTCCTTGAACTTATGGAGGAAAAAAGCATTACTGTTGACGGCACTACATATAAACTCCCCGAGCCTTTTACCGTTATTGCAACTCAGAACCCTATAGGCTCTGCGGGTACACATAATCTCCCCGACTCACAGCTTGACAGATTTATGATTAAGCTGAGTATGGGTTATCCCGATTTCAAAGGCGAAGTAAACATTCTCAAGGCTAAGTTCAACTCAAATCCGCTTGACCTTGTTCAGCCTGTTGCAGATGCAGATTTCATCTGTGAATTACAGGACTATATCTCAAATGTTTATGTTGATGACAGAATTTACGAATATATGGTTTCTCTTGCATCAGCTACCCGTGAGCACCCTATGCTTAAGCTCGGCATAAGTCCGAGAGGCACTCTTGCTCTCATGAATCTTTCAAAGGGTATCGCTGTTGCTATGGGACGTGATTACGTTATTCCCGAAGACATTTCATATATCTGCGGTGATGTTTTCAGTCACCGTGTTATGCTCAGTTCTAAGGCTAAGCTTTCAGATGTTACAGCGACAGACGTTATTTCGGAAATTCTCAGAACTGTTCCTGTTCCGGGAATTTCAGAGCACGGAAGGTAAGCTGATATGCTTATTACAAAGCTCCTTTTTATCGTTCTTATTATAATCTGTTTCGTATTCTATATAATGTATCTGTGGGATTTTGGTCTTGTTCTGCTTGTGGTAATGTCGGCTGTGCCTGTTATAATGTTCATTACAACATACATTGCAAAAAGAAACATTCACGCCGATTTTGCAGTGAAAGACCCTGTTATTCCGAAAAATACAGAATTTCCCGTTCAGCTTGTCATTACAAATAACAGCATTTTCCCTGTGGGAAGAGCTGAAACAACCATTGAATATTATAATGTATTCAATAATCAGATTACAAGCTTTGAGCTTTCTCTGCCGATACAGTCAAAAAATACGCAGAGAGTTACCATTCAGATAAGCTCTAAATTCTGCGGTATCGTCAAAATCAGAACTGACAAGCTGACTATTTATGATCCGCTGAGAATTTTCAAGTTCAAAATTGCAAGGGATATAAGCGCAGAAATCGCTGTACTCCCCGAAACTCACGAAATAGGCGGTATTGTTACTTTCACAGACCGCATTAATGACGAAAGCGACAGATTTTCAGATTATAAGAGCGGTGATGACCCGTCAGAGATTTTCGACCTTCGTGAATACATTCCCGGTGACAAGCTTAACCGCATTCACTGGAAACTAAGTTCAAAAAAGGACGAATTTATCGTTAAGGAATTCAGTCTGCCTGTTGATATTCCGTGCAGACTCTTTCTCAATCTGAGATGCTACGAAGACAGTGATTTTACACTTCCTGTTTTTGATACACTTATGGAATCCTTTCTTTCCGTTTCACAGTTTCTCATTGAAAATGAACGTCCGCACAGCGTTGTTTTCTACAGCGCAAAGCTGAAAGCATTTACAGAAAGAAATATTGCTGACAGTGACGAATTAACGGAACTTACAAGTGAAATCATACTTTCAGTAAGAGATAATCTGTACTGTGAAGAGCCTATGCATTATTTCAGCGAAAATCCTGTTCATTCACTTTCATCGTTTACCTTTATCACATCTGTTCCGAATGACGATATTCTGAGATATATCGAAGATGAAACTGATGCTGATATCAAAAACGCTGTTGTGGTTGTCAAGAATTATGAAGATGCTGAAGGAATGAAATCTGATACTTCAGAGCTCAATATTATCCCTGTTGTTATAGGAAAGGTTTCCGCTTCCATAAAGGATTTAGAGATATAATGAAAAAAAGAAAGAACATACAAAACAGCAACGGCATTACTGTTTCTGACAGTATTATAATGTCCGTTAAGAATAAAAAACGCAATTACAGAAAGCCTTATTCGGTTATGGTTGCACTGTTCGGTTATTTGTCTGTTATTCTGTCGGTTTTCGGAATGTTCAGCATAAACTGTAACCACGGCAGTGTTTTCCTTGCAGTATGCGGATTTGCGTTTATTTATCTTATCCTTTCTCTCATTGAGGGCAAGGCGGTATGGATATATATTGCATCGGGAGTGTTATTCTTTATCTCCCTTTTTATGAAGTTTAAAGATGTCGTTAACGGATGCAAATATGTATTCAATGATATATATTCATCATCTTATCATACAAGCATACAGTATTTCAAGGGGCTTGACCCACTGTTTGAAGAAAGTGCTGTCACGACTATGCTTTTCCATTATATATGGATTCTTGCATTTTCGGTTTTCATATTCACAATTGTCAGACCTAACCCTATTCTTCCGCTTTTGGTTACATTCCCCGTGATTGAATTAGGTCTTTACAACGGCGTTGATCTTCCTGTTTTTCGTGGAATAATGGTAGTTGCATTCTGGCTTGCTCTGCTTGCAATGAGTACTATTGATGTAGGTGAATACTCAGGTAATTCAAGCGGATTTGTAAGGCGTGACAATGTATTTTCACCCAAAAGGCATATGCGGTTAAAGGTAACTGAAAAATGCGGTGCTATTGTTGCCTTATCAGTTATGGCAGTTGCAATTGTAACTATGTGCTTTATGAAGGTCACTGACTACAAAAGAAGTCAGGAATTAAATCAGAAAAGACGAAATATCAGTGATGCGGTCAATTCATTCTCCGTCGACAGTCTGACGGAAAGCATTGCAAATCTGACTAATGCTTTCGGTCTTGAATTCAGATACGATAATCACAAGCTCGGCAGATTTGACCATGTTTCCTATAAAAATCAGACCGACTACACAATTACATTACAGGAAATACCGCCGACGGCTCTTTATCTGAAAAACTATGCAGGCTCGGTTTACAAAAACAATGAATGGCTTGATTTATCAGATAGTGCATACGAAGACAAGCGTTTGCAGGATTGTATGAAATACGGCATAAATCCGCAGGATTTCCCCGATGTTTTCGCTCCTTTTGTAATGAATGGTGAATTAAACGCACATGGTTATCAGAATACCGTAATTACCGCCAAATTAAAACGTGTCCGTGCACTTGCTCCTTATGTAACACGCAATAACGGCGATTTCAGATATGACAATGACAAAATGCTCAAGCCAAAGTCTGCTAAGGAAAATGAATTCAGCTACACTTTTTTCCCGTCTAATGCAGAAATGGTTATGGAGATCGGATTTTTAGGTCCTGTGCAGAGAGCAATTTACAATGTTGACGGCATAACAGATGAAACATGGCGCAATTCCGTAAGGCAGTACTGTGAAGATAACAATATGCTTTTTGAAGGCGATTATTTCACTATAGACCATGAAGTCTTTGCTCCCGATATTATTCTTTATCAGAACGGCGGTTACCTTATGGCTGAACTGCTTGAAAGCAATTACAAGTCTTTTGTCTATGACAACTATCTTGATGTTCCCGATACAGACGCTATGAGAGAAGTCCGCACAGAATATGCTGACCTTATCAGAAATGCCGACACAAGTACAAATGAAGGCATTCTCAATTACCTTACTGCTGTAAGAAACAGAATTGCCGAAACAAGCGAATATTCTCTCAAATGCGGTAAAACTCCGTCAAACAGAGATTTCGTTAACTATTTTCTTCTTGAAAATCACAAGGGATACTGTACTCACTTTGCAACAGCAGGTGTTATTCTCGCAAGAATGGCAGGTATCCCTGCACGATACGGCGCAGGATATATCGTTGTACAGGATGATCTGAAAAATGCTGAAAAACAGGATGACGGCTCTTATCTTGTGGAAATCAAGGATAACAGAAGTCATGCGTGGGCTGAAATCTATATCAACGGCTACGGCTGGATGCCTTTTGAGTTTACAGCAGGATATACCGATAGTTCAATAAATACCGAAACCACTACCACCACAACTACTACAACCACAAGCATTACAAATACTACCACAACTTCATCAGACGGCTCACAGGAAAGCACTTCAAAGACATCTGATTCAAGTAAATCCACCACTAAACGCACTACAGCACAGCAGATTACTGAAACTACACAGACTACAGCATTCGGCATTTTCGGTCATGGCGGAAAAAGCAGTTTCCATATACCGCCTTTTGTAAAATCACTGTTCAAATGGATTTTCTTTACTGCATTATGCATCGGCGCTGTGATTTTAAGACGTTCATTTATGCTGAAACTCAGAGAAAAACACTTTAAATCGGGCAAACGTGCAGACAGAATTTCATATATTTATGCATATGCCGAAAAACTGCTTAAATTCAAAAAGCATGAAAATGCCGATAGCAGATTCAATGAATTCGCTGACGAAACAGAAAGACTTTACAGCAAAGTATATTTTGATGACGGTGAATTCAAAAAGCTGACGGATATCGCTCTTCATGCACGTTTCGGCAAATATAAGCCGTCTGACGATGAGCTTAAATTCGCTGCTGACATGGTAAACGGCATTGCATCAAAAATGTACAGCAAATCCGGTATATTAGGAAAGCTGTATCTCAAATTTATCAGCGTACTTATTTAGGAGGTATGAATTATGGCAAGTAAATCCGAATACATTACAAAAGGCATTCTCCTTTGCCTTGGCGGTATTATTATCGCATTCTTCCCTAATATAATTTCGTGGATTCTTTATGTAATCGGTGGAATTATCATTCTCGGAAGTATAGGAACATTAATCAGTACAGCAGGTGAAGGCTCTCCTATGCTCGGCGGAAGTCTCACAGGAATAATCATCGGCGGAGTTATAGTTTATCTGCCGAATATAATCAGCGTACACATTCCGCTTATTGCAGGCATCGTTGTTGCTGTATCGGGTGTAATCAGACTTATAAGTACACTCAGCAAAAACGATGACGGAAGAAACAACAAAATCAGCATTATCTGGGCTGTGGCTATGATTCTCATTGGTCTTTTCTTCGTATTCAATCCGCTCAAGGTAAGCAGTGCTGTAAGACTGCTTATAGGCATATTCCTTATCGGCTCGGGTATATTTGATTTCATTATGGCTTATATCGTTGACAAGCGTATCAAAAACGAAAGCAATAATCCGACACAGCCCGAAATTATTGATATAAACAGCTTTACTGTTGATAACTGATAATTCACCGCACAGAGTTAACGTATACTTTGTGCGGTGTTTTTTATATCAGACCCTATATATTCTATATACCATTTGTATATTATAGAAACAATATTTTCACATATATTTCACAATAATTTATTGAAAAGCCTTTGACATTTTATTATTTATATGCTATAATGTATACAGATATTATAATTTTATCTTGATTCACACTAAACTATCACATCTTTATACATTTTTACTTAAACTGCTTTTCACCCCTTTTATAAGCTGTTTTGTCCCCATGTTATTGCTCATGCAATAGCAAATAGCTGTACAAAGATGCCGAAGTCACCCCAATATTATATTATAAGGAGAATTAATATGAAAATCCAACAGCTCGAATACGTTATTGCTATTGCTCAGGAAGGCAGTATCACTCATGCCGCAAAAAAGCTTTTTCAGGCTCAGCCGAATATCAGTATCGCACTTAAAGAACTTGAAGGTGAAATCGGTACTCAGATTTTCAGCAGAACTTCAAGCGGTATGATTCTTACCCCCGAAGGTGAAAATTTCGTTGCAAAGGCTACTTCAATCGTTAACGATATGCACAGCCTTGAACGTGAATACATTACAAGAAATACTAACGACATCTGCGCTAATATCGGTATCTGCCGTTCAGGTTATCTTACTGCGGCTATCGGTAATCTCCTTTCAGAGTATTCTGAATCAGAAGACTGCGAAAGAATGGATATTCATATTACTGAAACTGATACGTTCAATGTTCTCAACGGCACTTGCAGCGGTAAATACGATATAGGTGTTATCAGAGTTCCTGACAATTATGAATCTATATTCGCTGAAAGAACCGAAACTAAAAAGCTTAATACCATCACACTTCTTGAGTATAATCTCTATGTGTGTATTAAAAAGGATCATCCTCTTGCTGAATATGATGATATTCCGTTTACAGAGCTTGTTAAATATCCTGAAATCTACAACGGAAACAATGAGCTTGAAATGCTGAGACGTGCAGCACTCAATCCTGCTTATGACGATTCTCTCGTAAACAAGAGAATTCACGTTTATGACAGGGGTTCACAGCTTAGCATGATTTCAACAATCAAGGACGCTTATATGTGGATTCCGCCTATTGATTCAGATGTATTCCACGGCTTAGGTCTTGTTATCAGAAAATGTTCATTCGCTAAGAATCTTAATAAGGATGTTGTTATCTATCGCAAGTCTAACGAAGATAATCCGCTTATCACAAACTGCATCGAAAAGCTTCTTGAACATACAGCAATGATTAAGAAATTAAATCCGCTTTTAAAGCAATAATTAAATAATAAAGGCAGCTGAAACTAAATTCAGCTGCCTTTTCTTTATGAAAGCTTTAATATATTGAGAAGTAAAATCCAGCTCATGCCGTAGTAAGTCACTACTGCCACAAGGTCGTTTACTGTTGTGATAAGCGGACCTGATGCTACAGCAGGGTCTACCTTGATTTTCTTGAAAAACAGTGGAATAAGTGTTCCTACTGCACTCGAAATAAGCATTGCAAGTATCAGTGAAACGCCTATACATCCCGAAACTGCAAATGAAAAAAGCGGATCTTTATGCTTGAACAGCATAATGTACAGACCTACCATTACAAATGACAGTATTCCGAGAATCAGTCCGTTGAAAAAGCCTACTCTCATTTCCTTGACTACAAGCTTAACTTTCTGCTTTACTGTAAGATTTTCGTCCATAAGTACACGGATTGTTACAGCAAGTGACTGTGTACCCACGTTACCCGACATATCAAGTATGAGTGACTGAAATGCCATAATCAGCGTCAGCTGTGCAACTACCTTTTCAAACGCTCCTACTACACCCGAAACAAGAAGTCCAAGCACAAGAAGTGCTAAAAGCCATGGCAGACGCTTTATCATACTCTGTTTAAGCGGTTCGTTCAAATCTTCTTCCGCAGTAAGACCTGCGAATTTAGCATAGTCTTCGCCCATTTCATCGTCTACAACTTCAATAAGACTCTGCGCTGTGATTACTCCGAGCAGTTTATTAGTATTGTCAAGCACAGGGATAGAGTCTTCCGAATAGTCTTTAAGACGTTCAATACAGTCATCAATGGATTCATTTGCATATACATACGGAAACGATGTTGAAATAAGACTTTCAAGCGGTACACCGCTCCTTGCGGTAATAAGGTCTTTAAGGTCAATCGCTCCGTAGAAGTATTCGGATTCATCAACAACAAAAAGAGTTGTTATGTTGTCGTTTTCTTCCGCCTGTTTTATAAGCTCGTTCATTGCTTCCTTGACAGAAAGATTTTCACGGATAATGATACAGTTTGTAGTCATCTTACTTCCTATTTCGTCATCGTCGAATGACGCAATAAGACGGATTTCCTTTCTTATGTCAACATCAAGGAACTCAAAAATCATTTCACGCTTATCCTTTGGTATAGCATGAAGAATTCCTACAGCATTGTCAGTTTCAAGCTCGGATATAATATCTGATGATTTCTTGTAATTGATTTCCATGAGATATTCTGCGGCAGTTTCTTCTTCAAGATGCTCAAAAGCCTCTGCAAGCATTGAAACCTCACAGATACGGAACAGCTTTTTTCGTTCAGTTGAATTAAGCTGTTCAATAACGTCGGCAATATCACTTCCGTGATAATCATCAAGCTTTTGCAGCATTATTTTCGGAGAATCATTTCCTCTGATAATGCCTATAATTTCACTTTCATAATTTGGTTTAACTGCCTCATTTACAGCAGCTGCAATCATTTCATTTTCCATTTCTATCACCTTTCCGTTATAAAATTCGCAAAGGGGACAAATGGACAAAAAATCCCCCTGTCTTATCAGTCAGACAGGGGGAAACAACTTAAAAGGCATAGCTTTAAAGCACAGCTATACATTACAGCTGTACACGAAAAAGCAGACAGACGCAGTAGTCCGTGCCATTATTCTTCAGTTGTTGTTTTCGCCCGTTTGACCCGCAACTATCTCCGTTTGCCACTTTTTTCACCTCACATTTTTGGTTGTTTTTTATTAGTCTTCAATAAATACCTTGAACGCTTTGTATGCCATATAAGTATCTATCTTTGATACGATTTCATATGGTGCGTGCATTGAAAGAACAGGAACTCCAAGGTCGATTGTATCAACGTTAAGGTTTGCGATATATGCCGCAACTGTTCCGCCGCCGCCTTCGTCTACCTTTCCGAGTTCTCCTGTCTGCCATATTACATTATTTGAATCCATAAGTCTGCGGATTCTGCCTACATACTCTGCTGATGCATCTGATGTACCGCTCTTTCCTCTTGCACCTGTGTACTTTGTAAGGCATACACCATTGTTGATGTATGTGCAGTTGTTCTTCTCATTAACCTCAGGGAAATTAGGATCAAATGCCGCATTTACATCTGCTGAAAGACACTGTGATGCTGAAAGAACTGTTCTCTCGTCTGAGCCGAGTGCCTCTGCGATATCTGCAATGAAATATCTGAGATATGCTGAACAAAGTCCTGTGTTGCCGTCACTGCCTGTTTCTTCCTTGTCGGTGAGTACTGTTACTGCTGTATGAACAGGCTTTCTGCACTCTGCAAGCGCAACAAGTGCAGGATATGCACATACCTTGTCATCGTGACCATATGCACCTATCATACTTCTGTCAAAGCCGATATCTCTTGCCTTGAATGCAGGTACTGCCTCAAGCTCTGCTGAAATAAAATCAGACTCTGTTATGCCGTATTTCTGATTGAGTATGTTCATGATGTTAAGCTTTACTGTACCGCTTTCATCATCATCCTTGAAAGGACGTGAGCCGATAAGAAGATTAAGCTGTTCGCCTGTTACACCCTTTGCAAGTGTCTTTGTCATCTGATTTGCCGCAAGGTGCGGAAGTAAATCTGTTATGCAGAAAACAGGGTCATCATCATTTTCACCGATGTTTACTGTAACTGATGTGCCGTCTGCCTTGATAATCACACCATGAAGTGCAAGCGGAATTGTTGTCCACTGATACTTCTTGATGCCGCCGTAGTAATGTGTCTTGAAATATGCAAGGTCATTATCCTCGTAAAGCGGATTCTGTTTAAGGTCAAGTCTTGGTGAGTCAATATGTGCCGCACAAAGTCTTACGCCCTCGTCAATCGGTGCTGTACCGATTACAGCCATAATTACCGCCTTGCCTCTGTTATTGACGTAAATCTTTGAGCCTGCCTTTAATTTCATGCCCTTTTTATATTCGGTAAAGCCGTTTTCCTTAAGAAGATTTACTGAATACTCTACTGCCTCACGCTCTATCTTTGACTTGTCCATAAAGTCCTTGTAGCCTTCACAGAACTTGTCGCATTCTGCAATTTCTTCATCTGAAAGCTTAATTACAGCGTTCTTTTTCTGTATAAGAAGTTTTTCCTTGAGCTTTGCTGTTTCGCTCTGCTTTTCTTTCTTTGCCATTGCAATACACTCCTTTCAGACAGTCGGTACAGGCTGTCTTGACATGAATAAATGCTTTATTTTGTCTGATACTTCCTTTGAAGTTTCATTTACTATATCTATATTACCGTTATTCTGAATTATGAAATCCGAATGACTTACGAAAAATTCTTCTGAAAGCTGTGAATTCATACGCTTTTCTGCCTGTTCATCGGTTATTCCGTCACGGGCAATTATTCTGTGCTTTCTTATGTCTGCATCTGCTATAACAGAAATGATAAGGTCACAGAAATCGTCTGAATGGCTCTCAAAAAGTGTAGGTGCATCAAGCAGAACAAATTTAACATCTGTTGATGAATAATGCTGTATCATTTTCAGTATTTCCTTTGTGATATAAGGATATACAATAGTATCAAGGGTTTCAAGCTTTATTTTATCGGAGAAAACTATTGAACCGAGTGCGGCTCTGTTCAGTTCACCGTTTTCAAGTATAACCTCCATGCCGAAAATATCCTTGATTTCTTCAAGACAGTCTGTTCCCTTTTCGACAACTTTTCTTGAAACCTTGTCTGCATCTATTATCGCAAAGCCGTTCTGCTCAAAAATCTTTGAAACTGTGCTTTTTCCTGCGCCTGTCTGACCTGTTAGTCCGACTACCATCAGATTGCTGAAACCTGCACTCATACCCTTATCACCTCGAATCCTGCCGCCCTTATAAGACGATTATATACAGCAAGTCCTACCCCGTCCTTTGACGGTGCACGGACATATACCTTTTCCGCACCTATGTCATCAAGCTCTCTAAGCTTTGCAAAAAGCATATGAGCCTGCTGTAAACTGTCTTTTCCGTATGTCATGTATCTGTACGGGAAATTTTTCTCATCACCGTCAAAAATAAGTGAATATGAACTTTCACCGTCATGCTCTGAAACATACTTTGTGAAAGCATCTGCACTTCCCTCTACCATTATTATATTCGCTTTCGGAGAATAATGCTTGTATTTCATTCCCGGAGATGCGGCTTTTTCACCTGCCTCAAGCTCATTGAGAATGGCATGGTCAATAATTACACTGCCGCATATTTCTGAAAGCATTTCATCTGTTACACAGCCCGGACGCAAAATACGGACAGTGTCTTCATTTTCTATGGAAATAACTGTTGATTCAACTCCGAATTTTGACTCTCCGCCGTCTACTACAGCCGCAATTCTGCCGTTCATGTCACGCATAACGTGTTCTGCTGATGTAGGACTCGGATATCCGGAAATATTCGCTGACGGAGCCGCAATCGGCTTTCCGCTTTCAGCTATAAGCCTGTGCATGACAGGGTGTGACGGCACTCTGATACCTACTGTATCAAGTCCGCCCGATGTGACCATAGGAATTCTGTCATTCTTTGGAAGAACAATGGTAAGCGGACCGGGACAAAAACGTTCAGCAAGTCTGTATGCAAGCTCCGGTATTTCCGCTGTGTAATTCACAGCATCTGAGAAATCAGCAAGATGTACTATAAGCGGATTGTCAGCCGGTCTGCCCTTAGCCGCAAATATCCCTCTTACAGCATTTTCATCTGTTGCATCTGCTCCGAGTCCGTATACAGTTTCAGTGGGGATTCCCACAATATGACCGTTTTTTATAAGCTCTGCCGCCTTGGTTATGTCAGCACTGCTGTCACTCAATAAAACTGTTTCCATAGTCCTTAATTTTCCTGACTTGCAAGCTTTGCCGCCTGGTCGGCTGTGGCAAGCGAGTCAAATACCTCGTCAAGATTTCCGTTGAGAATGTCCTCGAGTCTGTAGATAGTAAGACCTATTCTGTGGTCTGTGAGACGTCCCTGCGGATAATTGTATGTTCTTATGCGCTCAGAACGGTCACCTGTTCCGACCTGCATTTTTCTTTCAGATGCAATTTTCGCATTCTGCTCTTCCTGCATTGCCTCGTAAATTCTTGAACGCAGAATTTTCATTGCTCTGTCTTTATTTTTATGCTGACTTCTTTCGTCCTGACATTCTACAACTACATTTGTAGGAAGATATGTGATACGGACTGCGGATTCAGTTTTGTTGATGTGCTGTCCGCCTGCACCGCTTGAACGGAAGTAGTCAATTTTCAAATCAGTAGGATTTATTTCAAGTTCAACCTCGTCTGCCTCAACAAGTACAGCTACTGTTACTGTTGAAGTATGGATTCTGCCCTGTGACTCGGTTTCGGGTACACGCTGTACTCTGTGAACTCCGCTTTCATATTTAAGACGTGAATACGCTCCTTCACCCTCGATGGAAAAGCTGATTTCCTTGTATCCGCCGAGCTCTGTGGGATTTGCACTGAGAATTTCCTGTTTCCATCCCTTTGTTTCGGCATACATGGTGTACATACGGTAAAGTGAATTGGCAAAGAGCGATGCCTCCTCACCGCCTGCACCGCCACGGATTTCAATGATAACGTTTTTGTCATCATTAGGGTCTTTCGGAAGAAGAAGAATTTTAAGCTCCTGTGTTATGCTTTCAATCGCCTCTTTAGACTCTTCAAGCTCTGCCTGTGCCATTTCCTTGAAATCCCTGTCAAGTCCGCCTGCGTCGAGAAGTTCCTTAGCCTCGTCATTTCGAGCTGTTTCCTTTTTGTATTCACGGTATTTTTCGATGATAGGAGTCATATTCTTAAACTCCCTCATAAGCTGTGTATAAAGCTTATTGTCGCTGACGATATCGGGGTCTGATAATCTTTCGCTTATCTCGTCATACTTTTTTTCCATTGCCTCAAGCTTTTCAAACATTGATACATACTCCTTAAATTATATAATCATTAAGAAAGGCTTTTCGGCTATCCCTCGCCTTCTCGCTTTATACTTTTAATGCTTTTTTCTATCTTGTTACGGGGAACCATAAACTCACGTCCGCACTTGACACATCTTAATCTGAAATCCATGCCCGACCTTAAAACATACATTTCCTTACTTCCGCACGGATGATTTTTTTTCATTATCAGTATATCATCTGGTCTGACGTCCATAGTCTGCCCTCCCGTATTTTTATTCACAGAAAACCATTATTAATTATAACTCAAAATCATTTGCAAATCAATATATCAGACGTATATTTTTTTTATTTTGTGTAAAAATAATAAAAACAAGCTAAAAATCATATTGAAGTCAAACAAAAAGTGAAAGGATGATATTATGATATCAAGAGTAACCGCAGAATTTGAAAGCCCCGACCTTGCTGAACTTGCTGTAAAGCGCATAAAAGAGAGTGTTAACGGCATTTATTCGGGTTCAATTATACGCAGTACAAATTATCATTCCCGTAAAACTCATGAACATTCATCTGTAATTCCTACAGCATTCAATAACTATACAAATTTTATGACAGCGGTAATGGAGTCGCCTTTTTCGGATGACAGCATTCCCGAACCATACAAACGTCAGAATACATCAGCGTGTATAGTATGCGGAAGCGGTGCAGTTGACAATGTTATTGCCGTTATGAATTCGCTCGGCGGACTTGATGTAAGGTCGGGCAAATAAAACAAAACACAAGCAAAAAATAATGCGGCGCAGCCGCCATCAACCAGAGTCCAGAGAGGTGCAGACCTCTCTGGCAGGGGGTGTACGAGGGGGACAGAGTCCCCCTAAAAAGCAGTAAAGCAAACGCAGTAACGCTTTACGGACGGTACGGATTTACTAAATCTCGGCTTGCCCGACGAAACAACTACAATACACACGGGCGGCGAAACGCCGCCCCTACACATTTATCCCACAACAAGTAATATTATCTTTCCCACTTGCATATAGTATTATTGTTCCTGTTGCGGAATACTATATTCGTTAATTTTACGGAGGTATAAACATGATTTACAAGCCGGAAGGATTTATTTTCAGAACACCACAGAATAACCGCTATATCTCGTCTGCCGGTGGTCTTAAAGAGGCTTTGAAAAACAATGCTGTTGCGGAGGCAAAAGCGTCTGTCTGCACAAGCACACATGACCTTATTATTGATTTGCCGTGCGGTAAGGGTATTATCCCACGAAATGAGGGTGCTGTGGGTATTGCTGAAGGAAAAGTGCGTGATATTGCTCTCATTTCAAGAGTTAATAAAATTGTCTCGTTCAAGGTTGTTTCTGTCAAAGAAAATGAAAATGGTGAAGTGAGTGCTGTTTTTTCACGAAAGGATGCTCAGATTCAGTGTCACAGGGAATACATCTCACATCTCAGAAACGGTGACATTATCGACGCACGGGTTACTCATCTTGAACAGTTCGGCGCATTTGTTGACATCGGATGCGGTATTCCGTCACTTATCCCTATTGACTCAATTTCAGTTTCAAGGATTTCTCATCCGTCCGACCGTTTTTTTGTGGGACAGAATATTAAAGCAATCGTTAAATCTGCTGATAATGACAGGATTTATCTCACTCACAAGGAACTTCTCGGCACATGGTCGGAAAATGCTGAACGTTTCAACAGCGGTGAAACTGTTTCGGGAATTGTACGTTCGGTTGAAGATTACGGAATTTTTGTTGAGCTTGCGCCTAATCTTGCAGGTCTTGCCGAACCGAAAGAGAATATTTCTGTCGGTGACAGCGTAAGTGTATACATAAAGGCTGTTATCCCCGAAAAAATGAAAATCAAGCTGATTATTGTGGATAATTCAGACGATATCCCCTCTCCGTCTGAAACTGAATATTTCATCAGCGATAATCACATTGATGAATGGATTTACTCTCCCGAAACTTCTGACAGATATATCAGCACTGTGTTCAGCAGATAAAAGAAAAAAGCAGTTCCCGAAATAACGGAAACTGCTTTAAATTTTATATTACTTTAATTAGTATGCAATCTGCTCACAAATCTTGTGGAGCTTTTCGTCATAAGCCTTCTTCATTGAGAGTGCTTCCTGAATATCGTAGTCAACAACCTTGTCTTCCTTGAGTGCTACGACTCTGTTGCCGATACCCTGTTCAATAAGCTCTACTGCATAGTGACCCATCTTTGTAGCTTCAACTCTGTCTCTGAGTGTAGGGTTACCGCCACGCTGAACGTGACCGAGAATTGTTGCTCTTGCTTCGATGCCTGTCTTTTCCTGAAGAGCTGTAGCGATTTCTGTTGAGTGGCCAACACCTTCAGCTACGATAACAACAAAGTTCTGCTTGCCGTTTGCCTTCTTTTCGAGCATCTTGTTTGCAATATCATCAAGGTCATAAGGAACTTCCTGTGTGATGATATCTGTTGCACCGCATGCAACACCTGTATTAACTGCAATGTGACCGGCGCCTCTGCCCATTACTTCAACAACAGAAATTCTGTCGTGTGACTGTGATGTGTCACGGAGCTTGTCAACGAGTTCCATAGCTGTGTTCATGGCTGTATCGAAACCGATTGTGTAGTCTGTACATGTAATATCGTTGTCGATTGTACCAGGAATACCGATACAGAGCATACCGAGTGATGAAAGGTCAGCAGCACCTCTGAATGAACCGTCACCGCCGACTACTACGAGACCTTCGATACCGAGCTCATCGCACTTAGCCTTAGCCTTCTTTACACCTTCCATTGTTCTGAATTCAGGACATCTTGCAGTATAAAGAACTGTACCGCCTCTGTGAATAATATCTGAAACGCTTCTTTCATCCATCTTCTCGATGTCGCCGTTAATAAGACCTACATATCCTCTCTTAACGCCGTAAACTTCCATACCCTTGCTGAGAGCTGTTCTTACAACTGCTCTAACTGCGGCATTCATTCCAGGAGCATCTCCGCCACTTGTTAAAACACCGATTTTCTTAATCATATTTATTCTCCATTCTGCCCAGCGGCAATAGTTTTTTATACGTTTATATTTTACTACTTTGTCTGAAAAAAGTCAAGTCTTTTTTCAGATTTAACAGACGATTTTTATATTATCCGAAATCATTTGATATATATCGGTCATTTATTGCGGCGTAATTCCGCTAAATAAGACCTATTTGCGTTTTGTCATAGATTTTTTTCAGTTTTTCGGCTGTATTCTGATTTACTGAAAGTGAAAGCCTGTTTCTTGGTGCAACCTTTTTTCTTAAATCCGTCAGATAAAAACATATTTCCGTTAAGCCTGTATTTTCAGCACACAGCTGTTCAAGGTCACGGCTTATAAATGCTTTGTCTGACGGTGTTTTTATGCATAATTTCATGTTTGATATAACATGCTCAAATTCTCTTTCACCTGTAACTGCTGAACATACAAGCGTTACCCTGTCATCCTTAGCTGAAATTCTTCCGCTAAGCAGCACTATATTGTCCGCTGAAAGCTTTGAACTGCTGAGTGAATACAGGTCGGGAAAAACCACGCATTCAAGCTCGCCTGTTTCGTCGGATACATTCATAAAGCACATTCTGTCGCCCTTTTTTGTAACGTGCATTTTTATGCTTTCAATACTGCACAGCACCTTTACCTTGTCATCATCTCTGAAACGTGTTCCGCCTGTTATATCTGAAACTGCTGACGTATGCATAAGTTCTGCGAGCCAGCTGTATGAGTCAAGGGGGCTTCCGCTGAGATACATTCCTGCCGCTTCTTTCTCCATTGCAAACAGCCTGTTTCTGTCATATTCCGCTCTGAAAGGTATTTTCAGTTCTTCGGGTTCAGAGTCAAAGCCGTCAAGGAGATTAAGCTGTCCGTCAATTGAACTTCTGCGTTCTGTTCCTGCGTCGTTCATCAGTATTTCATAATGCTCAAGCATTTGTCTGCGGTTAAGTCCGAGACCGTCAAATGCCCCTGCCTTAATCATATTTTCAAGTGCCTTTTTGTTAAGCTCTCTGCCGTCTGTTCTTTCGCAGAAATCCTGTAAACTTCTGTATTCGCCGTTTTTGTTTCGCTCGGATATTATTCTTTCGGCAAGTCCGTATCCTATATTTTTTATTGCAAGAAGTCCGAAATACATTCGGTTGTCCTTACAGGTAAATTCTGTCACACTTCTGTTTATGTCGGGGGGCTTTATTTCTATGCCGTTTTCTCTGCATGACGAAATATATTCCGCAAGCTTTCCGCTGCTGCCCATTACACTTGACATAAGTGCCGCCATGTATATTCCACGGTAATGACATTTCAGATATGCGGTCTGATATGCAAGATAAGCATATGCCGCCGCATGAGATTTATTGAATGCATATGACGCAAAGCTTACCATTTCGTCAAAAACTTCATTTGCTGCCTTTTCGGAAACTCCGTTTGACTTTGCACCGTTAACAAAGCTTTCACGTTCTCTCAGCATTTCTTCATGCTTTTTCTTCGCCATTGCACGTCTGACTATATCAGCGTGACCATAGGAATATCCTGCGAGTTTACGGCATATTTCCATAACCTGCTCCTGATATACCATACAGCCGTATGTATCAGAAAGTATGCTTTCAAGCAAAGGATGTTTGTACTGCACCTTTTCGGGATGTTTTTTATTCTCGATATATACGGGAATAGATTTCATCGGTCCGGGGCGGTAAAGCGACAGTATTACAATAAGGTCTTCAAGTCTTTCGGGCTGCATTTCAACAAGTCTTGCTGTCATGCCTTCGCTTTCAAGCTGAAATACTCCGCTTGTATCACCGTCTGAAAGCATGCGGTAAACCGCTTTGTCATCAACAGGAATTGCCGATATGTCAAAATCCGGTTCTGTTTTCTGAATTTCTCTTACTGTGTCCCTTATTATCGTGAGATTTCTTAAACCGAGAAAATCCATTTTCAGCAAGCCGAGTTTTTCAAGCACTGTCATTGTGTACTGAGTGACAACTGTATCATCATTTTTCTGCAATGGTACAATGTCATTCAGCGGTATAGCGGATATTACTACTCCTGCCGCATGAGTTGATGCATGACGGGGCATTCCTTCGAGATTTTTTGCTGTATCAATAAGCTTTCTTACGTTTCTGTCCGAATCATAAAGCTGTCTTAATTCTTCTGATTCCTTCATTGCGTCATCAAGCGTATTTTTGAAGTCTATCTGCTTTGCAACCTTGTCACACAATGCATACGGCATACTGAGTACACGTCCGACATCACGCACTGCCGCCCTTGCTTTCAGCGTATCAAATGCGATTATTTCAGACACATAGTCCTTGCCGTATTTTCTGATAACATAGTCCTTGACACTCTGTCTGCCTTCAATACAGAAATCTATATCAAAGTCGGGCATGCTTACTCTTTCGGGATTAAGAAAGCGCTCAAAAAGAAGATTGAATTTTATCGGGTCAATGCCTGTTATTCCGATACAGTATGCGCACAGACTTCCTGCACCCGAACCACGTCCGGGTCCTACGGGAACATCATGTTCACGGGCATATCGTATAAAATCCCATACAATAAGAAAATAGTCGGTATATCCCATTCTTATGATTACCGAAAGTTCATATTCCATTCGGCTGAGAACATCAGCAGACGGATTACTGCCGTATTTTTCGTACATTCCCTTATAGCAAAGCTGACGGAAATACTCTGTATTGTCATTTACTCCGTCTATTCTGAATTTCGGTAATTTTATATTTCCGAATTCAAATTCAACATTACAGCGCTGTGCAATTGCAGATGTATTCAGCAAAGCGCTTTCATATCCGCTGAAAAGACTATACATTTCATCGGTGGATTTAACGTAGAATTCATCTGTCGGAAAGCTTATGCCGTCGGTATCTCCTACCATTTTTCCTGTCTGTATGCATAGAAGAATGTTCTGCATTTCAGAATCTTCACGGCTTATATAGTGACAGTCATTTGTTGCGGCAAGCGGTATTCCTGTTTCAGCAGACAGTCTGTAAAGCTTTGAATTAAGGCTTTTTTCCTGCTGTGTGCCGTGATCCTGCACCTCTAAAAAGTAATTGTTTTCACCGAAAAGATTACGGTAATACAAAGCTTTTTCCTTTGCCTCGTCATAGCCTGTGTCAGTAAGTGTCCTTGCAATTTCACCCGCAACACAGCCCGACAGTGCAATAAGTCCGCTGTGATATTTTTCAAGAAGTTCTCTGTCAACTCTCGGACGATTATAAAATCCCTCTGTATATGCAAGTGATACAAGCTTGACAAGATTTCTGTAGCCTTCATTGTTTTCACACAAAAGCACAAGGTGATACGGTGACGAATCAAGCTTTGAATCACGGTCGTTCATGGTTCTTCGTGCAACATATACCTCACAGCCGATAATCGGCTTAATTCCGTTGTTTCTTGCCTCATTCCAGAATTCAACCGCACCGTACATATTGCCGTGGTCGGTTATGGCAACGGCTGTCTGTCCGTGTTCCTTTACCTTTTCAATCAGCTTTTTTATACGGCACGCACCGTCAAGCAGACTGTATTCCGTATGAACGTGAAGATGTACAAAATCAGCAGCTTTCATTTTCTTTGCTCCGATTTCTGATTTCTTCCGCTATTTCCGATATTTTCTGAAAACGATGATTTACTCCCGAACGGCTGATAGGCACTTCAATGCTTTCGCCTATCTCTTTAAGACTCATCATACCGTCTTCAAGGCGCAGTTCAGCTACCTCACGCAGTTCGGGGGAAAGACTGTCAAGACCGTCTGTTTCAACTATCAGCATTATATCTGCAAGCTGTTTTTCTGCGGCTTTTACCATTTTATCAATGTTTGCATTATCACAGTTGATACTTCTGTTGACTCTGTTTCTCATATCCTTGAGAATTTTTACGTTAATAAGTTCAAGTGTCGCCTGCTGTGCACCGATAAATGTAAGTGTATCCTCTATGGATTCGCTGTCCTTTATATAAACAATATGCTGACTTCTTCTTGGCACAGTTTTGGCATTTACTCCGATATTTCCGAGAAGTTCCTTTAACTGAACTGCAAGATTTTCGTCATTTGCGGCAAATTCAAGGTGATATTTCTTTTCGGGGTCATTTACACTTCCGCACGACAAAAAAACTCCCGCTGTAAATACACCGAGACTATTGTTTGAAATAATTTCACTGTCGATTTTTCTTTCATCTGCTGATGAAATTCTGTATTTTTCAAATACCTTTGCGATAAGCTCTGTATCCTTTGTTTCGTAGGTATACATTGTTTTTCCGCTTTTTCTCTCCTGTTGTTTCATGCTGATTTCACAGCCGATAATCTCCTTGAAAAGCTCACAGAATTTATTGGCAGATGTACTGCTGCCTGTCTGAAAACATATATGCCCGTCAGTAAGCTTTCTGCAGAAAAGCAGCATTCCGTACAGACAGGCATAACGCTTATCCTTATCGCTGATATATGCACATACCTCTTGTCTTACATCATTTGAGAAAGACATGATATTCACACTCCTCAGTATAACTAATCACCGCACAAATCCATTGAATGCTTTGTGCGGTGTATAAGGCAGCACCGTACAAAGCACGCCTTACGGCTTTGTACAATCTTTGTGCGGTGTTGCCTTTATATATTATTTCTGCGGTACTATTTTATCCTTTTTTATGTCACGGTGATAAATCTGTACTCTGTAATTGTTATCTGTAAGATGCTTTGCCATAAGCTCTGCAAAGGTTACTGAACGATGCTTTCCGCCTGTACATCCGAATGCTATTACAAGCTGACTCTTTCCCTCTTTTATGTACATCGGAATAAGATAGTCGATAAGGTCAGTAAGCTTTGAAAATGCTGTCTGTGACTCATTAAATCCCATTACATAGTCCCTTACGCACTCCTCAAGTCCTGTGTGTGCCTTTAATTCGGGGATATAATATGGATTCGGCAGACATCTTACATCAAATACAAGGTCAGATTCTGTTGATACTCCGTACTTGAATCCGAATGACATTGTCTTTATTACAAGTGAATCAGATTCTTTGTCAAGGAACAGCTTTTTTACCTGGTCTTTCAGCTGTGATACGCTGAGATTTGATGTTTCAATGTAGTAATCAGCAACCTCTCTCAGCTGTGCAAGCATTTCCCATTCATACTTAATTGCCTCATGCATATTTCCGCAGAATTTCTCATCAAGGGGATGCTTTCTGCGTGTTTCCTTATAACGCTTTATAAGTACCTCGTCGCTTGCCTCGATAAAGAGAATTTTGATATTTGTATCTGTTCTCTCCTTTATCTTCTTCCATGAGTTGTATATCTCGGCAAACATATCACCTGTTCTGATATCAACGGCTACGGCAATTTTGTCAATGCCTGTCTTTGAATGCTGACAAAGTTCAAGAAATTTTATTATGAGCTTTGGCGGAATATTGTCGATACAGTAGTATCCGATATCCTCCATTACATCCATAACACTTGATTTTCCCGAACCCGACATTCCTGTCACTATAAGCAGTTCCATATACTGAATTTCTCTCCTTAATCGTACAGACCTACTCTGCACGAAACAGATTACTTTATTATCACAGGCTCAAGTTCAAGAACATAGCCTGTTTTTTCCTTTACAATCTCTTTTACCTTTTCGCAGAGTTCAAGCACATCCTTACAGGTTGCAAAGCCTTTGTTGATTACAAATCCTCCGTGCTTTTCACTTACCATTGCACCGCCGCATGACATTCCTTTAAGTCCGCACTGGTCTATCAGAAGTGACGCATAACTGCCCTCGGGACGCTTGAAGGTGCTGCCTGCACTCGGATATTCAAGTGGCTGCTTTGAACTTCTCTTGCCCATGCATTCGTTCATTGCATCCTTGATTTTATCCATATCACCCTCAGCAAGTCTTACTGTTACTGATGTGATAACCTTTTTTGTACCTGTGAAAATACTCTGACGGTAGCCGAGATTCATTTTCTCAACACCTACGGATTTTACTGTAAAATCCTCGTCGATATATTCGGCTGATACTACGACATCCTTCATTTCACTGCCGTATGCTCCGGCATTCATGTAAAGTCCGCCGCCGATTGTTCCGGGAATTCCGAAAAGATTTTCCATTCCCGTAAGTCCTGTCTGCTGTGCACGGACACATACTGTTGCAAGCAGTGCACCTGCCTCACAGCAAAGCTCACTGCCGTTCTGTGTAATTCCGGAAAAATCATTTCCGAAATGCAGTATTACTCCGTCATAGCCTTCATCTGCCGCAATTATGTTGCTGCCTCTGCCGAGAACACAGTATTTTACCTCATTCTCAGAAAGATATTTCATAAGTGCCGCAGCAGATGATGCTGAATTTATATCGATAACTGCTCTGCATGGTCCGCCGAATCTGAAAGTAATGTATTCACTTAAATTGCATTCGGTTTTGACAGAACAGTCAAGCTGTCTGCACAATTCTGTCAGTTCACTAATATTGAGCATATTTTCCCCCGTAAATCAATAAAGACCGTATTCACGAACTGTTTCTGTATATTCACAAGGCATTCCAAGCTGATCCATAAGTTCCTTTAAGCCGTCATAGCCCATTTTCTTCTGTCTGTTATTCATAGCTGCAACTTCAAGAATAACTGCAAGGTTACGGCCGGGCTTAACAGGAATTGTAAGCTCAGGAATTTTAACACCGAGAATATTTACATAGTTTGCTTCGTTGCCCATTCTGTTGTATATCTTTTCTGAATTCCACTGCTCAAGATTTACAAGAAGGTCAATCTTCTCGCTGAGTTTTACCGCACCGATACCGAAAAGCTGACGTGCGTTGATAATTCCGATACCTCTTAATTCAAGGTAGTGACGGATATTGTCAGGTGAATTACCTACAAGGCTGATATTTGATACCTTGCGGATTTCTACTGCGTCATCAGCTACAAGACGATGGCCTCTCTTTACAAGCTCAATTGCAGTTTCACTCTTTCCGACACCGCTTTCGCCCTGTATGAATACTCCCTCACCATAAATCTCAACAAGTACACCGTGACGCTGAATTCTTGGTGCAAGATTAAGGTTAAGGAATGCAATGAGTGTTGACATAAAGCTTGATGTACTGTCCTTGCTTATAAGAATAGGTGTTTCATACTTTTCAGCAAGCTCATGCATTTCATCGAATACATCAAGGTCTCTTGTAACGATAACAGCTCTGACTTTCTTTTCAAAGAATTTTTCAAGTGTCTGGTATCTTTCTTTATCACTCATAAGTGAAAGATATGCATACTCTGTTCTTCCGATAATCTGAATACGCTCAGGATTGAAATAGTCATAAAATCCTGTAAGCTCAATACCCGGTCTGTTTACATCTGTTTCCTTAACTAAAATTGTTTCGGTATCTGCCGGTGTATATGCCACTTCAAGACTGCATCCGCTGATAATCTCTGAAAGAGCAACTGTAAAATTATCTGCCATAGTTTTTCCTCCGTTCAAATTTAGCTTAAAATATAAGAGTTTATTTCACGTTCAGACAGCTTTTCAACTATTCTTGCTGTATCTGACGGATTATAATTCTGTCCTGTAATCTTCACAACTACGTTGAATCCGCTTATTTCGTCCCATATGAGATCAAGCATTTTATCAACGTTATATGCCGCAGCTCCGCTGAAATCATATACTGTATCACCTGTTGATACACCGTATTTTATCTCGTCAATGTTGATGTCGAGTATAAGTGTATTGACCTTCAGCAGCATAGGCTGCATTATATCACTTTTTCCGCTGAGTATATCTGCCGCCGATACTTCAAGTATCATTGATGAGCCCTTGTTTGTGATATGCTCATACAATGTGTTTGCGGCTGATGTAAGTGCCATGTATCTGTCAGGACTTATAACGTGTTCACCGAGAATTTCAACATCTGTACTGCGGAATTCGGGGAATACAAAGTCACTGCATATTACCTTTCCGAAACCTGCACCCGATACCTCATCAATAATATTGATATTATAGTTTACGGCTGTTGTTGAAAAAGGTGATGCCCACGGCTTTCCGCCTGCCTCTGCGTCATCATCTATCCACTGTATGCCGTCGGTATATGTTGTATAGCCTATTTCGTGAATAGTTGCAGGAGCAATATTGTCATTGAATGTACTGATAAGTGCCATAGGCTTGTAGCCTGCCTGTGTAATTGCCGATGATATTTCACCAAGCGGCATATTTCCTTCTGCCGCCGCACCCGACTGCACTGCCGTGAATACTCCGCTTGCATAGTAAATCTTTCCTCCGCTGACTTTGAGCGGTACTTCAACATATTCTATGCCGTAGTCTTCGGGAATTCTTGCAAGTGCGGTATTAAGAATTTCTCTGTTTACCATGTCGTTTACAGAAAGTGCATAGCCTTTGAGCATTTCCGCCTCGGGTACACCATTCGGCTTTCCCGAAGAGCTTTCATCTGTAAGCGGTTCAGTTGCCATTGTAACAGGCTGTGTGATTTCCTTGTCGCCTGCCTTTTTTGTATATTTCAGAATAGGCTCTGCCACGCTGTATCCTATAAATCCGATACCGCCCACGAGAAGAAGTGTAAGACCTACGGAAAATACCTTTCCGACAGGACTCTTGCCATAGTAATTCTTCTCTTTGGTCTTATAGATTTTCCTTCCCTTGTTCTTGAACCTCATTTTTTATCTCTCCTGTATCAGCCTATTTAAGGGCATATAAAGCCATGGATATTATTCCAAGATAAACCAGCATTGACGGAAATCCCCTGAATGACTCGGGAACATTTTCAGAATTCAGCTTTCTGTATGCCATAACAAGAAAGAATGCCGCAACAACAAAGCCTGCGCCTGCCTCAATGCCTCCGAAAAGATATTCGGATACTGATGCGCCTGTTTCCCTGAGTCTTCCGCTTACTGTAAAGAGTGTTCCCATTACAGCACAGTTGAACGCTGATATATGTATGTATTTTCTGTATGTTTCAAAACGCTTTTTTCCGCTGAAATAAACCAGAACAAGAAACAAAGCATATAGCACGGATATCACAATTGTATATCCGATAAGTGATGCATATGCATAGGCTGATGATGGTATCAGCTTATCTGTAAGATATGCACCGAGTGAACCTGCTGATGTAAAAAATGTGATTACAGCAGTTGTTCTTACAAGGTCTTTTCTGCTGCCTGCGGCTACAAAAAGTGTACTTGTTCCGAGTGCCTGTGAAAAAATAAGGTTTGCCGCAAGTAATGCCAGTATATCATTAATCAGAAACATCTGCACCGCTCCTTATTTCATTTCTTTCGCTTATCTGTGCTCTTATAAAGCGGTATATTCCGCACATTATTCCAAGGAATATGAATCCGCCGAAAGGCTGACCGAGTCCGCTTACAAGTGTACTGATATCGGCTACTCTTCCGAAAACTGTTCCGTATGCAAAGAATTCCCTTATGAACGCTGTGAGAAGTATTACTGCGTCAAAGCCTATAAGACAGAATACAACTGATGCAAGCATTCTGCCCTTTTTCATTCGGTAGAATTTCGCCTCACCCTGTAATATAATGAGTGAATTAACCGCAAGGAGCGGATAGTATATGCCTATTCTGCCGAGTGAATCAATATAGAATTCCTCCGCCGCAATTCTCACAGGAATGTACACAAGTGATGAAATTAATGCATATATTATTACCTTTACAGTATACGGGAGTTTTTTCGGTACAAATGAACCGATAAGCATTGATATGAGCGTAATCGAATTAAACGCATATATCAGCGCAAGGGCATTTTTCATTGAATCACCGCAGATTATTACAGGTGATATAACCATAAGTGACGAAAGCACTATGTTTTCTCCGAGAATACCGCCGAATACTGAGTTTTTGCCGTTTTTCATTGTACTGTTTCTCCGATCTGTGCCTGTTCCTTTTCCGCACG
>JAKSQU010000069.1 GCA_024403965.1 Ruminococcus sp. | reverse complement strand
CTGACAAAAAAATTTACTTCGCAATACTCACACATTAATTATGCGGTATTGCCTAAAAATTTTTCAGAAAGCCCTTGACAAGTGTGTATATATGTGATATATTGTATATATAAGATATACACAATATTGAGGTGCACTTTATGGATATCATTCTTATTAATTCGGGAGATATGCCGATTTATCAGCAGATTATCTCTCAGATTAAAAATCAGATTATGAACGGAACGCTTTCAGCAGGGGACGCTCTGCCGTCTATGCGTACTCTCGCCGCACAGCTTAAAATAAGCATTATAACTACTAAACGTGCCTACGAAGAACTTGAACGTGAAGGCTTTATCGAAAGCTTTACAGGCCGTGGCTGTTTTGTAAAACATCAGAACAGTGACTTTCTACGTGAAGAATCTGTCCGTCAGACAGAAGAACTCATTCAGAAAGCCTGTGAAAAAGCTAAAATGTGCGGTCTTACTCTCGACGAAATGAAGGAAATTCTCGAATTATCCTTCAACAATGACGAAAACTGAAAGGAAAATATTTATGTCAGATTATGTTAACGCTCTCGAAATCAACGGCTTGACCAAAAAATATGACGGATTTACTCTCGATAACGTTTCATTCAACGTGCAAAAGGGCAGTATTATGGGCTTTATCGGTCAGAACGGTTCGGGAAAATCTACCACTATCAAGGCAATTCTCAATATCATCGGTGTAAACAGCGGTGAAATTAAAATTTTCGGAAAAGACCACATAAAATCTGAATACGAAGTCAAGGAAGACATTGCGGCTGTGTTCGATGAACTCCCTTTCCATGACATTTTTACTGCGGTTCAGATTGAAAAAATTATGCGTGGACTTTACAAAAACTGGAACAAAGACCAGTATTTCGCTTATCTTGACAGATTTTCACTCCCACGCAAAAAGAAGGTCGGACAGTTTTCAAAGGGCATGAAAATGAAACTCCAAATCGCTGCCGCACTTTCACACGGCGCAAGATTACTCATTATGGACGAAGCTACTACAGGTCTTGACCCTGTTGTACGAAACGAAATTCTCGATATTTTCCATGAGTATTTACAGGACGAAGAAAACAGTATTCTCATGTCATCTCACATCACAAGTGACCTTGATAAAATCGCCGACAGTGTTACCTTTATCGACAAGGGAAAAATTCTTCTTACAGGCTATAAGGACGAAATTCTTGAAAATCACGCTGTTATAAAATGCTCTAAGGCTGACTATGAAAAGCTCGACAAGGCGGATGTGGTCAGCGCAAGACTTAACGATTTCGGCGCAGAAGCTATGGTTTTCGACAGGGAAAATGCAAAGAAAAAATATCCGTCACTTGCATTCGACAGCACTACTCTTGAAGAAATTATGCTTTTCTATGTAAACCGTGAAAAGAAGGAGTGGAAATAATGTGCAGGAATTCAGAAAATCAGTCATTTTCACTGCTTGTTTACCGCAGCCTTGTTCTCTCAAGGAAAAGTCTGATTATCAGTATATTAACGGTAATGTCTCTTACTGCGATGTTTCTGCTTATTCTTCTTAGTGCAGAAAAGGGCAATATTGCAAAATATTCAACAGATGCAAACAACCTTAAGAATACAATTGAAGTAATGCGTATTGCAGGGCAGTTTACTCCTTTGCTTATGCTGATGGCTGTACCGGAATTTTTTTCACAGGACTATGGCAGAACAGTATGGAGATATTTCAAAAAATCAACTCCTGTTACACCATTCAGAACAGCCGCATCATACTATATGCTGCCGATAATCTATGTCATTATTGCAGTTGTAATGATGGCAGTATTTATGCTTGGTGACTACCTTATAACAGGCGAAGCAATCGGAAAAGGCAGAATAGCAATTTCACTTCTGGCAATGCTTATTTCCGTATTCAGCGCAGTATATGTAAGCTTTTTCGTACAGCTTTTCAAGGGAAGCATGGCGGCAACAGTCGTTTCATTTTTTACGCTGATGGTACCTTTTTTTGTATGGGATATAAAACGTGGTCTTAACAGCAACGGCAATGCGAATAATTTAAGTCTTGACAGTATTTCAGAAAAAGCAACTCCGTATATACCGCTTATGATAATCGGAATAGTTCTGATATTCTTCATCGGAATAGTTCTTTCAGCAATGCTTTATAAAAGGAGAGAGAAGTAATGAACGGCTTTATTTATAAGATACTGAAACAGTTTAAAGGCGAATTCAGATTACTGCTGTGGATGACAGTTATGTTTACAGCAGTTGGCGCAGGACTTGCATTTCTGATTAAATCAGCAGGAGAAATGTCCGCCGCAGATATATCAAATGTAACCACAATGGAGTTATGTTCAGTTATTTTGTCCTTCATCACGCTGTCAACGCTGTATATGTCAGTATTCAAGGTTGACGAAAAAACAGCATGGACAAACTTTGCATTATCCGTACCAAAAGGCATGAAGAAACTGCTTTCACAGAAGTACATATTTATTCTTATACTTTATACAGCATCGCTTTTGTACTGGCTTTTAATCGACCATGCAGCTATAAATATACTTGACGGAAACAAAAAAGCAAGTACGACAATGTTACTGTCAGTATACGCATTTGAATTAATAGTAGCCGCAGTAACAATACCGTTTTTAGTGCGTTTCGGAACAAAAATCGGTGCAGCGATAAAAACTGCGATAGTAACCATATTAATGGCAGTTGTGGTAATATACGTACTTTTCGGTGATATATCGTTCTTTATGAAGAAGAATGTATTTGTGCGCATACTGGAATTTTTAAGCAGAGATGATCTGTATGTGTATGTGATTATTTTCACAGTTTCAGCAATTGTGCTGTTTGGCATTTCATATCTGATTTCGCTTAAGCTATACAGAAAAGGGGCTTCGGAGTTGGAGATGAGTTAATTATATTTAATGTGAAAAACGGAGAGAACCGCAAAAAGTTCTCTCCGTTTATTATTTTGTTCCTGACATTGATTTGTAGGGGCAGACCCATGTGTCTGCCCGAAATTTGCATTGTTACCCAACGGACGCACACACGGGTGCGCCCCTACAGTTAAAGTCCATATTTAAAAGAAACGAGCGAAAGCAGACTACTCTTTCGCAGAGAGTAAACGAGCTTGCGAGTACAGCGCGGCTAACGTGCGGAGGTACTCCGCTTGATATTTAGTACAAGTATTGCCCCAAGGATAAGCACAATGCCGATAATTTTAATTATATCGTGGCTTTCGTGCCATAATGTCATTCCGATAACAGCACCTACAAGTGGCTCAACTGCGACAAGCACAGACGCTTTGCCCGACTCGGTTTTATTAAGTCCCCATGTGTAAAGAAAATAGGGCAGAACTGTGCAGACTATTCCTATTTCCACGCTCCACAAAAGCAGTTCGGGATTTTCCATATGTATTTTCACTGCCGAAACAGGATGACAAATCGGGGATATTCCGATAAGTCCGAAAATAAAAGCATATGCTGTTACGGTTAACGGCGGATATTTTTCAAGTGCATATCTGCCGAAAATCGTATACAACCCGTAGAAAAGTCCCGATGCTGTGCCGATAAGAAAAATCAGCGGAGAAACATTAAATCCGCCACTCATTCCCGTGACGCATATACATCCGAAAACCGTCATTGCAAGAGCCGTCAGCTTTACCGCCGTTATCCTTTCACGGAACAGCACAGCCGACAGGAGCATTATGAAAATCGGCGAAGTATAAAGCAGTACAACGGCTGTTGACGCTTGTGAATGTACCATTGTATAGAAATAGCAGATATTGAAAAGCACAATGCTGACTATACCCATTCCGATGAACATCCAAAGGTCACGGAGTTTGATTTTCATTTTTTTTCTGTCCTTCAGAGCAACTGCAAATGCAAATAAAGGTGCGGCAACTATCATTCTTACGAATACTATCTGTAAACTGTCAAGACCATATGCCGAGAGTCTTCTCACGAATACACTGATTATACCCCACAGAATTCCAGCCGAAATAACAGCGGTTACGGGGAGTGACTTTTTAAATTCCATCACGGCTCAAAACTCCATCCATGCTCACCATGATAAATCATAAGCTTTGTCATACCGCCGTCAATGCAGATATTTTCGCCTGTGATAAAGCCTGCCTTATCCGAGCAGAGAAACAGCACCATATTGGCAATGTCAAGGGGATTTCCCACACGTCCTGCAAGCTGCTGCAGAGCGTCTGCACCTTCGTATACGGTATATGCTGTGTCAATCCATCCCGGCGAGATTGAATTTACTCTGACCTTACCCGAAAGACTTACGGCGAGAGCGTGTGTAAGTGACGCAATACCGCCCTTTGCGGCTGTGTAGCTTTCAGTCTGCGGCTGACTCATTCTGTCTCTTGAAGAAGAAATATTGATGATTGAACCGCCCTTGCTGAAATGCGGTGCAAAGAGTTTCGACAGATAAAAAGGAGCCGTAACTCCCACAGACATAGCATACTGAAAGTCTTCATAACTGCATTCGTCAAGACCTTTCATAATCGGCAGAGCGTTGTTTATGAGATAATCAATGTGCCCGTATCTGCTGATAACGTAATCAGCGAAACCTTCAAGAACCTTTTTGTCTGAAATGTCACCGATATAGTGGTCACCGTCGGCTTTGTCAATAACGCAGACCTGTGCGCCGTTTTTTCTGAATTCATCGGCAATGCATTTTCCGATACCGTTAGCACCGCCTGTTATTACTGCGACTTTATTTTTGAACATGGTATTCTCCTTGTATATTTATATTTTTCTAATCTCCCAAAGTCCGTAAGGGTCATTGCGAAGTTCATCTTCATAAATCGAAACAACGTCTTTGATGTCAAAAAACATCACAGGACATTTACCAATAAAGCATTTCTTAATCAGACCACGTTCAAAGGCTTTGTTCTGAATTTTGTACCACGCCTTAACAGGCGGATGTCCTTTTTCCATAAACCATTTGTCGGGCGGATATTTCTCATTTACAGCGTCATCGGGAGCAAACATATCGTTTATATCCTGTGGAGTTAAGTATTCAACATAATGCATGGCTGTCAGTTTATAAATATCAGTTCCGAGCATAAGAGCCTTTCCGCCGTTATTCAGAGCATATTCAAGACCACCGTCGAGAGCCTGTCTGCCGTGCTTTCCCCAACCCGATGTACTAATAACATCTGTACCTGTAAATGTATCGGGCAATGCTCTGAATGTGTCGGCAACTATTCCCATAGCAGTACGCTTTTCGTTTCGGTCAAGAATTTTAATTTTCACAGTAATACCCATGGCTTTGTCTTCATCAGTAAGTTCAAGCTCTCTGCTGAGTCGGAGCGCAGGCATAAAGATACTGCCATGTTCGGTAACGAGTTCTTTCAGAGTATCAATTACTGTTAAAGCACCGCCTTCGAGTTCACCGAAACTGCTGAGCGAAGAATGTACTTCAAGTATCATGCCTTTTTCAATTCCCAGTTTTTTTAGTTCACAATACAACTGCTGTTTTGTCAACATTTCTTATATGTCCTTTCATGAGTTGATGATTATAGTATAGCATGATTTATGGGGGATTGCAAGCGCAGGCGGAGTACCTCCGCACGTTAGTCACGCTGTCACTCGCTTTGCTCGTTACTCACAAGGGGAGAGTAGTCTGCTTTCGCTCGACTCTATTAAATATGGACTTTAACTGTAGGGATGCGCCCATGTGTGCGCCCGTCGGGTTACATTTCGACTTTCGGGCAGACACATGGGTCTGCCCCTGCTGGTATAATTGTGGAGACGTGTATCTTCGGGCGGCGAATTCGCCGCCCCTACAGTTATGCTCCTTCACTTGCACTTGCAACAAAAATATACTATAATCATAATATCTTCAAAAACGAAAAACACACCATATTTTGTGCAAACCTGCCAATAAATCTACAGCGTTATTATGCAATCATACAAAGTTAAAATCCCGATGAAAGAAAATGGCATAAAAAAAGCGTATATAAGCAGAGAGGAAGTGATATTCCGAATATGAATTCATATGAAAAAATCGTAAGAAAACATTACAGAGAAATTCTCGGCTATTGCTGTGTAAGACTTAACAGCAATGTTCAGGCTGCTGAGGACTGCACTCAGGAGGTTTTTCTTGTGCTTTTCCGCAAACTTAATTCGCTCGATGATGACAATATCAGAGCGTGGCTTTATGAAACTGCACGACGTGAAACCGCTAAATATATTTCCAAAAACAGCTTTTCTCATATTAGCCTTGAAGATGCTCCCGAAATCGAAGATACAAGCAATCCACTTGCAGAATTCGGAAATTCCGTTATCGACAGGCTTGATGATGATGAGATTAGTCTGATTAAAGCGTATTATGATGAGGAAGACAGAGAGTCGCTTGCAAAAAAAATGCGTCTTTCGATGAATGGTCTTTATCTCAAAATTCACAGAATACGAAAGAAACTGCTTGGCAGCAGTGATGATGCCAGTGCAGAGAAAGGAACAAAGAAATGAAGTTTACAGATAAAATTTCAGCAGATGAGATAAAAAAAGAAATAGATGCCGAGTTTAGCAAGTCTTCTGATAAAACAGATTACGATAAAATATCACAGCTTTCCGCTCGTTACAATGACCTTTTCAATACAAGCAATAAGCTTGACAAAATCACTGACAGGGGCATTGAAAGTATACTTTCAAAAACTGTATATTCCGAGTCCTGTGAAAACAGTAATACTGATGATGAGTTTACTGTTTCGGGAGTTGAAGTATATCCGAAAAAGCATTTCAGATTAAGCTTAATCAGTTCATATGCGGCTGTGCTGATACTTTTAATTGGTATCGGTTCTGCGGCATGGCTTATGAAAAGAAGTCAGAACACCATAAAACCCGATAATATTAAACCGTATACCACTGAAGTCACAACATACACCACTACAGCATTAACTACAACAAAGGCTTTGTCAACTACTGCACATACAGTAACAACTACTCTGAATTCCGCAGAAACAACAGCCGTAAGCTATTCAGAGAATAATGTTATTCATACTGACAGCGCAGAAACCGAAACAAAAACTGTTTCCGCAGTAACAACTACCACCGCTGCAGAGCCGGAATTTCAGAAACCGACACAGCAGAATGCAGTTTCAGTTTTACGCAAAAAGCTTACACAAAGCATATATGTAAACGGCACATCTGTTCCTGAAGGTGCTTATGCGGTAAACATCAGAGTTGACAACAACACAGGCTTTGAAACCTTTGAAGCTCTGTTTCAGCTTGGTGACGCTCTTACTGTTATAAAAAATTCTGACGGCAGACCTGTTATAAGCAAGGGCGAGTCTATGAGCGGTTTGATTGTTTCTGCATCTGAATTCAGCAACAAGCTTTCAGTTACAGGCGCATCTTCAAAAACAGAGCTTTCAGACGGCACTATGTATACATTCTATGTTTTAGAAAGCGACGATACAAATGCAGATAATTCAATTGAAATTATGAAAATGCCTGTAAAACTATATACTGCTAAAGGTACGTACTGGTATCCAAATGAAAAGATACCGGTATGGGGTTACAGATGCGGTGATGTAAACGGAGACCATTATGTTGATACAGAGGATGCAAGATTAATTCTTACAGCACTTGATGTTTATTCACACGAAGAAGGCGCTGATATTTCAAAGGGAATAAGAGTTGACAGACTTATTGAAGAATCTAAGCATTATTTCTTCCCGAATAACGATTATACAGAGGAGCAGTTTAAAAAACTGATTCCACCTGCGGCAGTTATCGGTGAAAATTATTATTCAAACTTTGATTCTGTCGCTGACATTCTTTACTTTTATTCATGCTGGATAAGCGGTGAAAAATATGAAGGTGATGTAAGTTTAAAATGTGATACTATTCCTGTCGGTTACTTTGAGGAGTTTGCAGAGGTAGACGGACCTTATTTAGTATTTATTAGTTATAATCAGCCAAATCCAGGATAATAATCAGATTTATAATATGGAGGTACTATTATGAAAAAACTTACAGCTTTATTAACAGCAGTTACAATGCTTTCAGCACAGCCTTTTACCTATGCTTATGCTGAAAATGAAAACACAGATTTATATGCTCTTGCTGAGTCATTAGGAGCAAATACAGACTGCCTTAACATTGAAGACCATCGCTATACAACTAAGGAATTATATGAAGATGTCAGTGATGATTATTTCTATCTGCAATTTAAGGTGTGTGATGATTTTGAGTCCAAGATTTCAAACGTTGACAGGTATAAGCGTTTTCATGACAGATTTTTCAACTTTGTTATAAATACAAGCAGTTTCGGTATTTCAGCAATTGAAGTACTCGCACACAACGGCGTTATTTCACCGTCTGATATTGTAAGCGGTGCGGAAACTCTCAGCGATATTACTCTTAATGACGAGTCACAGTACTATATTTCATCATATCAGTTATTACAGGAGCTTTTCGATGTTAAATTCTATATGAACAATGTTTTCGACAGCGTGCCGAGAACTGAACTTGCAAAGAAACTTATCGAAACAGCTGAGAAGTGTATGGCTGAGAACAGATATTTCGTTATCTGCTATGAGAGCACAAAGCAATTTTACAACAAAACTGTAACAGGTATAGGCATTGCCGACGGTGAATGGACATTCAATGACAAGACCTATGACAAGTGCATACTTACACTTGACTCAAACGGCAAGGGCGATGACGGAGAATTCAAGCCGTTTAACGAGAACAGCTGTATCTATATAAATTCAGAGACATATGAGCTTTACTGTCCTACAACTCCCCCAACAGATGAATGCGGAGATATTCTTACTGCCGTAATAGATGATGAAACTCTTTTAAGCTATAAAGCACCGCTTGCACCGACAGAAAAGCACGAAACCGATGTATCTGATATAAACTATATTGATATTCCGTATAACAACTATTATGATTTTGATGCAAAGGTTACTGACGCAGACGGCAATGTATATGACTTTAAAACAGCTGACCTTAATCACGAAAGAAGAACATATGCACATCATCCGCTTTATCTCAACGGAAATGACATTCATATTGATATACATAAACCCGGCTATACCGACGGACACTATCCTTCAATATATGTTGAGAATGAACGTTTTTATCTGAGAAGCGGTACATCAGAAAGTGCAGTATGGGATATAGATGAAAACTCTGTAAACTTAAAGCTTACAGATACAAATGAGCCGACAAATTATTATACTACTATAGTATTCAATGAAGGCTACTATTCAGAAAACACAAAGAATGAATGGCTGATAGCAGGCATAACAGATTCAGGTATAAAGGTTTCATCAGAAAAGGACGGCATATTGCTTTCAAGTGATTCTGACATAGACTGTACAATAGAAAAATACATACCAGCCAAAGTCGGAAGTACAGACAGGACAAAAAAAGTTACCGAAATAAAGATTCAGTCAAAGGGCGATGTACTGCTTGTAACAGACGAAAACAACAATTTAATGCCTTTGACAGACACCGACGGAGACGGCATATATGAAACATCAGTAAAGAAAGGTGATACAAACTATGACGGAGTAATCGATGCAATTGATGCATCGAATATACTTTCAGCCTATGCAAAGTCATCAATTGATACACTTTATCATGATAATTATAATTTTGACACAATATACGATTTCAATGGTGACGGCGTTGTTGATGCACTTGATGCATCTGAGGTGCTTTCAGTTTATGCTAAAAATTCAGTAAGCTGATTAATCTGAAATCTACACTCTCCATATATAAGGCGGTCACTACGATTTTATATTCGCAGTGACCGCCGATTTAAGTTCAAAGGCTCACCACGTCCCACACGACGCAGTGAGCCTTATTTATATGGAGAGTGATACTTTCAGATTAATCAAGATTCAGCATTTTTCTCTGAATAGCAAGTGCATCAGCATTAGTAAGACCATTTCCGTCCATATCACCATTGAATTCGCCCTGTGCTGTGATATGTGTATCGTCTGTGCCATTTACACCATATTTGTCGGGATTTGCAAGGCTCTGCATAATGAGTACAGCGTCAGCCATATTCACATTGCCGTCGCAGTTTGCGTCACCTTTGCAATCTGCATCACCTTTTTCACTGCCTTTATAGTTTTCTATATATAATGATACATTAGAGTTTACTCTCGGATCTAAAAACATAATACATAGCGCTCGAGTTTTGTATGCGTTTTCCTGACCGTAAGCCATTGGATTTATCCATATTCCATTGTATGACACAACTTCATCGTTCATAGAAAGATAATCAGCACTATAATCAAGGATTATATTCTGTGGAATACAAATAAGTTCAGAAAATTTCGCTTTGTTTTCTTCTCCTACGTTTATGTAGTATACTTTTTCAAGCTGTCCGTTAAAATCGCCAGTATAATATTCTCCTACAAAATACGACTCATATTTGTCAACTATCTCTTTTGTAAATGAGAAAAATAATTTTTCATTTGTTGCACGGGGATTATCGGGGTCAAGTTCGCTGTCAATAACAAATTTG
>JAKSQU010000068.1 GCA_024403965.1 Ruminococcus sp. | reverse complement strand
CCGAAATCATCTTCTGTAAGTCCTGTTACAATGAACGTGCCAAAGATAATATCAACTGCGTTGCCATCTTAATCCATTAAAGCTCTGCTTGACTGAAGTCTTGTCAGCATGCCTTTTTGTTTCAGAGAACACCCACATTATTATTAAATTGATTGTTGAAACTTATGGTGTAATCAAGAGAAAAAACAGACTTCTAATCGAACGTTTGGGTTCGGATTTCGAAGTCTGTTTAATTATTTATATCTAATGTTCTTTATATATTTATCAATAACACCTATGCGATATTTAAGCTTCTGAAATTTCATTATGGCCTTATGGTTTCTTAAAACGGATGTATTCATACAACTTCTGTCGGGTTCGAGTTCGAGTCTGTCCAACTCATATATAATACCTCGCTTATCAAGAACCTCACGAAGAGCATCTGTATAACAATCGTCAGCAGAACACTGCTGAATGGTCAGACATATATCTGTACCGACAGTTGTTCCAAAAACATTGACATAATCGTCCTGGATATCGTTTGCCGCAAGGTACATACCTGCGATGTGTTCCATAAGCTCATCAGAAAATCCGGGTCTTGTTATATGAGTATAGAGAATATTTGCCCTTGGCTCTGTAGTCTGCTCAAAATCAAGTATAGCTTGAAGTTCCCCGGAATCTTTTTTTAGTCTTTCTGCCGTTTCAACATCCCTGTTCAGAATTTCGGTCAGGTTTCCTTTTTCCATCCACAAATCAAGCTGACTACGGAATGCGGTTTCAACCAATGCATCCGACATATTGTTCATACGGTCTGCCATATAGCACAAAGAAAATCCCTGTACAAAATTGCGGTCAGTTATTGACGGAAAAATTCCTCTGAAATTAACAGGGACGCGCACATCTATATTACCGGATTCAATGCCGTAAGCCTTTGCCATTGCCCTTGACAAAATACAGGAAATAACAGAAAAAACACTTGTTTCGCTTTGCTTCGCCAACGCACGAATTTCCGGAAACTGTATTTTCAGCATCCACGATTTAGCATTTCCCGGCTGAATAACATTATGGCTAAGCAGTACCGGCAAATCGAATTTCGGAGTGCCGACACCTACACAGTTTTTGTCGGCATATTTTTCAATAGGATTTTCCATTGTCTGTTCGGGAGCACCATCAGGGAAATCAGTTTTACCGTCACTGAAAACGACTCCCTTAAGCTGAAAATATATATGAAGAACAGTTTTACAGAAGTTAAACATTCCCAAACCGTCCGTTACATAATGCATTGTATAGAAAACAAGCTTTTTCCCTTCGATTACAAACATCCATGGATAGTGGTTGTTAAGTAATGTACCGTATTTTTTCGGTGCATTGTCAGAGCGAAAAACAAGCGGTGGATCGGGATTTTCCTCAAAATAAAACAGTCCGTTTTCAAATCCGATTCTCATGCCGAACAATGGGTGATACACAATCGCTACTTTAACCGCTGAAAGCAGGGCATCTTCATCAATTTCTTCATATAAATTAATCGTTAGATATGCAGTAAAAAAATTAATTATAGAATAAATGCTTTCTTTACCGCTCATCTCATATCTTTTTAAGCCCATACTCATCCTCCGTTATCATTTCAAAGGTGTCTGTGACTTTTTATATCAGCCACAGTATCTTCATCAGAATTTCCGATACGATTTTTCCATATAGTTTTATAATAAATATAAAGTGAAGCTGCACCTACCGTCCAGCTTATTGGGAACGCCAGTGAAACAGTTGTTGCAGTTCCTGTAAAGAATTTGCCGATAATAAATAAGTACAGAATACGCAGTCCGACATATGTGCTCAACTTTATAAGTGTCGGTATCATCGAATCACCTGCAGCAATCATTGCACTTATAAGATTATTGCCTATGCTGTAGACAATGATGGAGAAAATAATCCAGTGCATAAATATTGCACCGTAGCGGATAACATCAGGGTCGGTTGTATAAATTCCTATTAAGGGCTCTGCAAAAATAAACATCACGACCGTTATAACCATGCTGAAAATAAAATTGAGTAAATTGGATTTTGTAATGCCCTCTTTTATTCTCGGATAGTTTTTTGCTCCTGTATTCTGACTTACAAAATTTGTGGTTGCACTTGAGAGAGCTCCTGTAGGAAGCATTGCAATGCTTAAAAGCTTATTAAAGCAACTCCATCCCGCCATACACGCTGCACCCAATGCATTAATGTAAGACTGTGCAAGCAAGTTTGCAAATCCTGTAATCATAGACTGCAAACCGGCAGGCATACCGATTTTAAATATTGTTTTCACCTGTGACAAGTTAACATGAAGATTACGCCATTCGAGTCTGTATATTTCTTTTGTTCTTGTCAAAAGAACAAGTATCATCATTGCAGACAGGAACTGCGCAATTACCGTTGCCCAAGCTACACCCGCAACCCCTGCGTCAAAAGCAAGCACAAAAACAAGGTCAAGCACAACATTGGCGACGCTTGAAAAAATCAGAAAATATAACGGCATTAAGGTGTTTCCTACAGCACGCAGTATTTCTCCGCCTATATTATAAATCAACAATCCGGAAATTCCGATACAATAAATACGCATATATACAAAAGCGTCATTGAACACATCCTCCGGTGTGCCTATAAGCTTAAGCATAGGCGCCGAAGCGCCATAACCGACCACAGTCAGAATTATACAAAGAATAAATGTAACAGTAAGTGTAGTTTGAATTGCTTCACGCAAAGAATCTTTATCCTTTGCTCCGAAGCATTGACCGACAAGCACTCCTGCTCCCACAGAAAAACCTAAGAAAAAGTAGACCATAATATTGATAATCAGTCCTGTTGAACCGACTGCAGCAAGAGCCTCTGTGCTGATAAATCTTCCTACGATTATTGTATCAATTATGTTATAAAAAAGCTGAAAAAGGCTTCCAACAAAGACGGGGAAGGAATATGTAATAAGATTCCGGTAAATATTTCCATTTGTCATATCATGAACTTTAGAATTCTTATTTAACATAAACACCCACCTTTACGTAAAGCTTAATATTTTTAAATTATTATATATTATCTGCCTTATTACGTCAATCAAAACATATCACATTTGTTTTTGCATCTTTTTATACGAAAGCCTTTTGAAAATATCTGCAAAAAATCGGTGCAGGAAATCCCTACACCGATTATTTTTATTTAATACCATATCCAACCGAAGAGGACGATTTTAATTAACCACTGCCACCACGAATATTTAACCGTTACAAGGCAGGTGTCCTGCTTCTGATTGCCGAATATGTCTGTTACTGTGCAGGTAACGATTGCGTTACCACGCTTGAGAGCTGTTACATTACCGTCAACGTCAACGCTTACAATATTCGGATTTGATGTTGTGTATGTAACCACATACTGTGTGCCGTCCTCGACGTCAATTACAGTGGTGAGCTTTGCTGATTGCTTGTAGTTTAACTTCATATCATTAACAGTAACCGCTGCAACATCGGGAGCGAACTTTGCGGTAAGATTTACATTCTCTTTTGCGTCGAATGTAAGTTCGGCATCCTCTGAAACAAGCTCGTCGCCGTTGAACCAACCGAGGAACTTATAACCGTAGCTCGGCATTGCTATGAGCTTAACTGTATCACCGATGTTATAAGTGCCGTTTCCGTCAACCTTACCCATGATTAGTGTATCCGGGTTAGCGTTGATATTTATAACTCTGCTGATATTGGGGTTAGGGATATAAACGGATTCAGGCATATTGTTGCAGAGCTTTTCTGCTTCTTCGCCTGTTACATAACCATTTGCAACTGACTTCGGAACAAGCTTTGCGGTAATGCTGTAAAGAATATCTTTACCGTTATCGTACTGATTCCATATTTCATCAAGGTCGAATGAGGTATTGTATTTGATACCCTGAGCTTCACCGTTTTCATAGACATCAGCATCAGTAAGCTTTCTTATCGGAAGCTCTATATTCTTGATAACTCTTTCACTATTTGAATCGTCAGATCCTGTCGATTTGAACTTACCGACAAGTTGAAGAACAGGAGTTTGTGAAGAAACCATTGATTCGTTCGATATTGTGACAAAAGCCTTGTTTGAACCGTTCACAAACTTTGTTTTGATATCCATTTTAAGATAAGAATTATCAAAAGAAACTTTATACATATCATCTTGCAAATCAGATGATTTTAATGCTTTTGTGCTCATAAAGTCGCCTTCAATATCTGTTCTTACACCGATAGAATGAACACCTGTTTTCCACGAAGCAGGTCTCGGAGTATCGGTCAGATCGAGCGTGGCTGTATCACCCGGATAAAGATCCACATTAAATGATTTTTCAATGTATTTTGATGTGCATTCAAGGTATGTTTCAACTGTAACGGTTGACAAACGCTTTGTACCCGTGTTTTTACAAATAACTTTCATCGGAATTGCTGTATCTGTTCCCGATATATAATTCTTGGTAAATGTTACTGACTCGATTTTTGCCTGTGCTGAAGCGGACTGATTCCACTGATAGAGCTGTGCAGAATCCGTTACGCCGTCTCCTGTTTTCTCCTCGGCAATAGGCGTTGTGTAGAATGCGATGCAGGCTCCTGTAGGAGAATCGGCAAGCGCAGTAAAGCTTGACGGTTCCTTAACATCCAGTTTTATTTCCTGCGGACCATGAATAACAGGATCAGTATCAGGATCGGTTATTCTGTAAACTTGAAGCGTAGAGCCTGTACAGTTGCCCTCCTCATCATAATCAGATACGAGAGAAGTCAGACTAACATTTCCTTTTACATCTTTCTGAATGTCATAAACATTTTCATCACCCAGAATGATTTCTTCGTCGTTGAAACCTTTAACCGGTACTAAACTATAGGTACGGTCACCGTATCCGTTGGCTGTAAATGTCAAGTAATATAATTTCCCGTCAATTACTACATAGGTTTTGTTTCCAACTGTTCTTGAATAAGAAATCGCCGAAGATTCACCGTCCCAATCTTTACCGGTCAATGTTTTGTAATCAAATATTAAAGAACCTCTGTTACTATTCGGAATTGAATCGGTACTATCTAATTTTGATGCATAATAAAACTTATTACCGCTAACCTTCTTGCAGCTTAATGATACAGGCGCATTTTTAGTGCTTCTGTAATTTTGATCATAAATAACATGCTGAATTGCATCTGTATAATTTGGATACCAATAATCATTATAATAATAATTGCTGATAGGATCATCGCTGAAGGTCTCTCTGCCTATAAAACCGCATGTATTTTTATCAGGTCTGTATATTGCAATGGGATTTGATAAATAATCATAAAACTCACGATTTGTGTTTGTTACGCAATATGACAATGCACCACCGTTATCGAGATCAAGTGTTTCTGCAACCGCATAGGTTGAACGCTCTTTTAACTCGATATTTTCTTCGTTAGCATCACAGCCTATCATTGCCACTGCTATTTTATTGCCTTCACCCGCTATTACATCATACTCAGTAACATCGTTACAGCGCTGTGATTCGTCTCTGTCGGGCAAAGGTAAAACGTTGACAGTACTGTCAAGTACACCGTCATAACGCATAAGCTGATATGCAAGTCTCACTCTTCCGTCAACCGGAATCATTCTGAATAATGCTGCATAATTTTCGGTCTGAATATATCTCGGCGCACAAGCATTAAGAGTTTTACTGTCAATAAGCTTTTCGTTTGAGTTACCTGCCGCCTTAAGTAAAGGCTTTATTTTATACTGCTCTAATCCGGAATCATTGCTGTTGCTTACAACCTTTGTAAGCTGACTCTGAGAAGCATCAAGATCTATTTTCTGAACAGTCGAATTATCTGCCATAAGTTTTGCTGGATTGGCCTTACCGTATTCGCCCCACGAGTCATACAGCCAATAGCTGTTGGAATCAAACTTTTTGCTGTATTTAAACCACAGGAAAGTTGCCGAAATTCCAACCTTGTAGCCGCCTGTGATTCTGAATCTGGGGTCTGCTTTCTGATGCTGAACCATATCCGAGGTTACAACATCAACGCCGAAATCCATATATACACTGCCGTCTGCCTGAATACAGGCGAGGTCGTGAAGTCCTACACCGACATACGCCGCAAGAGACAGAATAACATCAAGACTTATGCCGGCCTCTCCGTCTTTCTTTGCCTCAAATTTAATAGAGCTCAACATATCGCCGACATTGTCTTTTATACCCATGCTTAATGTCATGTACCCTGCGGCTCTTCCGTTTACGCCAGCCTTAAATCCTGAATATGCAGGTATAGAGCCGAAACCAACGGGAATCAATACATACCATGTTTTGCCGTATGAACCGTTTACGCTGATAACCGCTCCTAATTTGACTGAAACTTTTTTGGTTTCTTTGTCATAATGACCTATTGCGGAGAAAATAACATCAACACTGAATTTATATGCAGAATCAACTCTTGTTTTGGACTCGGAATTTTTCGCAAACAGGTTTTTGCCTTCCTTGAATTGTGAAATTTTGCTCAAAAATTCATTATTTGCTTTTTTAAAAAAGCTTTTTGCCAACTCTGCTTTATTGGGGTTCCATGAAGCCGAAACCATTTCCTCCGGTTTACCCTCATTAATATAATTAACGCCGTAGCTCATGAACACCGAACCGTCGGGAAGTATTGCAAAGCTGACAGGGCACTTAAACAAATCCAGGCCTACTGTATCCCCGCCGATAACGGGAACTGAATCGTTGAATTTATATGAAGCTATACCGGCAAGGAAGCCGTATTTTGTTGTTGTCCACATTGGAATTTTTGACTTTGCATCAGTAACAGTTACGCCTGACTTGATACTTGCACCTGGTCCGTTGCTCGCTTTAAGGGTTGTCGGTTCAATATCATAAAAAATAACATCGCCGTTTCTGAACAATTCATGGCTTACCCATTTATCCTTGCAAACATATGAAGCTGTATTTTCGTTTGAATATACATCTGATGATTTTTCAAAGATTTTTACAACTCTCTTTTCACCTGCATTTTCAGCGCAGAGCCTGATTTTTTCCGGTAAAGTTTTATTACCGTTTTTTGAAACCATAACAGTGTATGTAATATCCTGCTTGAACATATCTGCATCGGATATATTAATCTCGCCCGAATATTCCGTCATATCAAGGCCGTCAAGATCAGCGCAGCGAATATAAAGATCATTTTCCTTCTTCGGTTCGAGAACCTTTTCAATAGCCTCACCCGGTTCTATGGCTACGTTAAGAGCAGTTTTCGCCTGGTAATCTTCGTGCTGAATATCAACCGCAGCAAAGTAAACACCGTTCATTTTATCAAAAATAGCAGCACCGAATTGATCATCCGTCTTAACTGTTCTTGTCTGTACCTTACCGTCAATGTCTGTATATCTGATTGTAACATAAGCACCCTTAACAACGTTGTCGCTTGTATCCTTAACCATAATTGCAATAGCATCATCATCAAGAACAACAATAGAACCGTCAGCAGAATTGCTCTCGTTAACAAGTCTCATCTTTGATGTGGAATTCTTTTCAACACCTACAGGATCAACATAATCCATATTTGGATTAGGATTTGCCCGCATGCTGCTGATATTAAGAAAGCCTGTAGTTTCATACTTTGTCATCGGCTTCTGCGAAAGACAGGCGTCAAGATAATCCTCTGCTTCGGATTCAGTTTCTGTAACGTCTTCTATAATCTGAGCCTCATTCTTTTCTTCAACCTTGTATAATCCCAGATTTGTATCCTTTACTGTAGCAACATAGGAAAGGTTTGAACCTGCATCGTACTTTGAATCTTCTTCGCTGTACACGATTGGTGATTCAGTTGACATCCCGCTGAAGTTCATTGCAAGATTGCCGTTCTTGTCGGCGCTTACATCAACCTGACCTTCTTCGTCCTTGACAAGATCATCAAGATCAAAGGTGACTGTATTTTCAGCTATCTTTGATGCACCGGCTGCCTGTGCAATCATACTCACTGACGGTACAAGCATCAGCAGTACCATAAGAACTGACAACAGCCTTTTTGAAACTTTCTTCATATTTAACACTCCTTTAGTGTTGAGTTCATTTTACACTATTATACACTAAAAACGTCATTTTGTAGCTACTTTTTAAAAAATCTTATTTACAATTATATTATACCATATAAATCTCACAAACACCTTATCCCAGCCCACTCATATTTCAGAGCAGGCTGGGATAAAATTGAATTATAATTGATCTATTTATCAGTCATTTTATTTCAGTAAGTTAAATACGATATAAATATGACCACATAAAAAGGAATCTATTTCATGCCAGTCTAAGCTATTAAAATAGTTTTAGTAACCCGCTGACGAAATAGATTCTAATATCATTATATATTCATAATCGTATATGTCAAGTATCTTTTTATTTCTCAACTTTAACAGCCATAAACCCATTTCCAGTCCTCAAAATAATCTCAGGACACCGGAACATATCGAGATTAATATTCAGCCTGTTCATCTGTAAGGCTTCCGAAATCATCTTCTGTCAGTCCTGTTATAATGAATGTGCCACAGATAATGTCATAGGCATTACCATTATCATCTTTCAGAACCCTGTTAGGTTCAAGTCCGATAACTTAAATTTAGTTTTAAACCAGCTGAAGATTACGATTCTTTTGCTGAATTTACAGAACATGTTAACTCGCAAGCTTATCAAATAAGATTTGAAAAAATATCAAGAAAGTATATTTATGATTGCATCGAAAACGGCTCTCTTTATCTTTTCCAGATTTACAACAAGGATTTTTCCGAATACAGCAAGGGCAAGCCTAATCTCCACACGCTGTATTTCAAAATGCTGTTTGACGAGAGAAATCTTGCCGATGTCGTATACAAACTCAACGGACAGGCGGAAATGTTTTACCGTGAGGCAAGTATAAAAAACGAGGAAAAAATCGTTCACCCTGCAAATCAGCCAATTGCAAACAAAAATCCCGATAACAGCAAAAAGCAAAGCGAATTTACCTATGATATTATCAAGGACAGAAGATATACAAAGCGTCAGTTCTCCCTGCATATTCCGATTACCATGAACTTTAAAGCGCAGGGTAATACTTTCCTTAATAATACCGTCAGGAAAGAAATCAAAAAAACAAGCGGTACGTATGTTATCGGCATAGATAGAGGCGAAAGAAATCTTATTTACATCACCGTTGTTGATTCAGACGGCAGACTTGTTGAACAGAAATCGCTTAATGAAATTATCGGTGATAACGGCTATAAGGTCAATTATCATACACTGCTTGATAATAAGGAAGCTGACCGCGACAAGGCGAGAAAAGACTGGAAAACAATCGGCGGCATTAAGGAGCTTAAGGAAGGCTATCTGAGCCAGGTCGTTCATGAAATCTGTAAGCTTGTGGTAAAATATGACGCGATTATCGTCATGGAGGATTTGAATTCGGGCTTCATGAACAGCCGTAAAAAGGTGGAAAAGCAGGTGTATCAGAAGTTTGAAAAGATGCTTACAGATAAGCTGAATTATCTTGTTGAAAAAGATAAGGATGTAAATGAACCGGGCGGACTTCTTAATGCTTATCAGCTTACCAATAAGGCCGAAGGTTCAAGAAAAGGTATTCAGGACGGAATTATATTCTACATACCTGCATGGCTGACAAGTAAAATTGACCCGACAACGGGCTTTGTCAATCTGCTTAATACAAAATATAAGAGTGTTGCGGCGGCAACAGAGTTTATAAATAATATTGACGGCATTTCGTATAATTCCGAAACAGATATGTTTGAATTTGAGATTGACTACTCAAATTTCCCGAGATGTCAGGCTGATTTCAGAAAGAGATGGACAATCTGCACCAACGGCGAAAGAATAAAGACGTTCAGAAATGCGGACAAGAACAGCGAATGGGACAATAAGACAGTTGTTTTGACTGAAGAATTCAAAAATCTTTTCGACAGATTCGGCATTAATCTTTCTGCCGACATCAAAGAACAGATTACGGCTCAGACGGACAAGGCGTTTTTCAGGGATTTCATGGAGCTTATGTCGCTTACGCTTCAGATGAGAAACAGCATAACGGGCAGAACCGATGTTGACTATCTTATTTCACCTGTAAGGAATTCGTCGGGCAGCTTTTATGACAGCCGCGATTATAAGAATACTGAAAATGCGCCCATGCCGTATGACGCTGATGCAAACGGCGCGTACAATATTGCAAGAAAAGGGCTGTGGGCAGTTGAACAGATAAGAGCGGCCGAAGATGTATCTAAAGTTAAACTCTCAATATCCAATCAGGAATGGCTGGAGTTTGCACAGAAACAATGAACGAGAATCCGTTGAATATAACAGCGCTGAATGATTTTATATTCTGCCCCGTATCTATTTATTTTCACAACCTTTACGGTGATATGGAAAAGAATCTTTATCAGAGTACAGACCAGATAAACGGAACGGATGCTCATAAGGCGGTAGATGAAAAAACATATACCCGAGCGGTTATATTCAGAGTCTTGACGTATACTGCGAACAGTATAATCTTGTAGGTAAAATAGACCTTTATGATAAGGACACAGGAACGCTGATTGAACGCAAGAAAAAAGTTAAGAAGATTTATGACGGGTATACAGATTGCAGTATTCTGTTTTTAAAATCGAAAACAGTCCGAGAATTCTCGATAATATAACTCAGGACATCGAAAACAAGTTTTCAAAAAAATTTGAGCAGTCTGACAGTGTATATATATTCAAGTTAAGTCCGTCCTGCGAAACAATTAAATATGGATACTCCGAAAATGAAGACAGCGACATAATTATTATAAATATGTCACAGGAAAGAATCGTGGTGACAGA
>JAKSQU010000067.1 GCA_024403965.1 Ruminococcus sp. | reverse complement strand
TACAACTACTACGACAACTACTACAACTACAACTCAAATTAATACAGGTTCTTGTGGTGAAAATATCACTTGGGAACTTGATGACAACGGAATTCTTACACTTAGTGGTTCAGGGAAAATGACTGATTATCGTTATAAAGATGATTCTCCTTTTTTCAACATTAATCACATTCAAGCAATAAAAGAACTTGTTATTTCGGAAGGTATCACATCTATTGGCAATAATTCTTTTTCGTTTTCTTCCGAAATTGAAGTAATCAAAATATCAAACACTGTTAAAAGTATCGGTGATTTTTCATTTATCGAATGCACTAAACTTAAAAGCATAACAATCCCTGATTCAGTTACAAGTATTGGCGATATGGCTTTTAGAGGTTGTATAAGCCTTACAAATATTGATATTTCTAACAGCATTTCAAATATTAGTGATAGTTGTTTTTGTGATTGCACAGGTCTTACTTCTATAGTCATTCCCGACAGTGTTATTAGCATTGATAACAGTGCATTTCGAAATTGTTCAGATATTTCAAGTGTAATAATTCCAAGTAGTGTAAAAAATATTGGCAAATATGCATTTTGGGGATGTAGTGATGATTTAATAATCACAGGGTACAAAGATACTGAAGCCGAAAAATATGCTATGGAAAACAGCATCAAATTTTCTGTACTTGATAAAGAAAATGGAACAAACACATATAGCTTGGGAGACGTAACAGGTGACGGAATAATTGATGCAACAGATGCATCCTTCGTTCTCACAGCTTATGCTAAATCTTCAACAAACGAAGATGATGGAATGAATGAAGAACAGAGAAAGTTTGCTGATGTAAATAAAGATGGTGTAGTTGATGCTGTTGATGCATCTGCCGTTCTTACATTCTATGCTTTATCTTCTACAGGCAACAAACAGACTTTTGATGAATTCATCAAGTCACTAAACAATTAAACTCATTATATGAATTATGCCGCCATTAATGGCGGCATAATCTTTTATATTCATATAATACAATCATAGCTACCGTATCAACGTATTTTACAATAAATCCCCCCATTTTATTCACTAAAATCCATTTTATCCGCGTTGATGTACGGTTGATGTATTTCACTCAAAAAAGCATAAAAAATAAGCACCTTCGATTGCTCGAAAGTGCCTATACTTCGTTGGTTGCGGCGACAGGATTTGAACCTATGACCTTCGGGTTATGAGCCCGACGAGCTACCTAGCTGCTCCACGCCGCGATATTTATTATCTTTGTCATACGACTTAATTATTATATCACATGCCACTCAAACTGTCAATAGTTTTCTATATATTTTTTTATTTTAACAATTCTTTTAGTTTTCTATGATAATTTTTCGCTGTTCTAAGCACTATAAATGTAATCAGATTTGCTTTTTCTGCGCAGTTATGTTATAATTAAGCTCAAATTCAAACGCTAAGGGAGTGAAAAAAATGTCATTCAAATTAGATAATGTTGTGCCGTGGGGACGAAATATCGATGAATACAGAGAAATGTTCCTGTTAACAGATGATGATATGCAGAAGAAAATTGCAGGTTTCGGCGATGGTCCTGCAAGCTTTAATTCTCAGGCAACCGCTGACGGATGCTCTGTTACATCATTTGACCCGATTTATCAGTTTACAAGGTCTCAGCTTGAAAACAGAATTAACGAAGTCCGTGATATCGTTATTACTCAGATGTCCCAAAATACCGAAAACTATGTCTGGAACAAAATTCAATCCATCGGACAGCTTGAAGATATCAGAATGTCTGCTATGAAAATGTTTCTTGACGATTACGAAAACGGCAGAAATGCTCGCAGATATATTTATCATGAGTTGCCAGACAAAATCCCCTGTCATGATGATTATTTCGACATCGGACTAAGTTCTCACTTTCTCCTTATGTATACGGCTCTCGGCTATGATTTTCACATTTCAGCAATTACAGAAATGCTCCGTGTCTGCAAGGAAGTAAGAATTTTTCCGCTTTGTGATTTAGACAGCAATTCTTCCGAAATGATTGAAAATGTAATATCGTATTTTCGCACAAACTACGCTGTAGAAATCAAAAATACTGATTACGAGTTTCAGAAAGGTGCAAACCGTTTGCTTATAATCAGAAAAACGCTCTAAAACAAGGAGATTACCATGTATAATGAAATTATAAATTACTACGAAAACTATCGTGAAGAAGACAGAATAACAACCAACAACGCAAGGAGAATTGAATTTCTTACTACAGTTCAAAGACTTGACAGTATTCTGAAAGGCAGTATGAATATTCTTGACTGTGCCGCAGGAACAGGTGCTTACGCTTTTTATCTTGCAGATAAGGGACACAATCTTACCGCTACTGATATTACACCACGTCACATTAATATTATAAATGAACATCTGAAAAACAAATCTTATTCAATGGAAGCAAAGGTCTTGAATGCAACTGATATGAGTTGTTTTGAAAACGAATCCTTTGATGCCGTGCTGAATATGGGACCTTTTTATCATCTTACTGACGAAACAGCAAGAAACAAATGTCTGAGCGAGTCACTGAGAGTTCTGAAAAAGGGCGGTTATCTTATTACCGCCTATATTCCACGATTATATATCAATCAGATGATTGTTATGGCTGATGAAAATTATATTGATGAGCGTTTTCTTTGTCAGATAAGAGATACGGGCATTTTGACGCATGATGACCCGAAATGTTTCTGGACAGATACTTATTATTCGTCATATGACGAAATGCAGAAACTTTACTCCGATAACGGACTTGAAATCACAGACCATTTCGCACAGGACGGAATGTCTCCGATGTTTCATGACAATGTGGATAAATGGAGCAGTGAACAGTTTGAAACATGGTTTAAGGCAATACCGCATAATTAATGTGTGAGTATTGCGAAGTAAATTTTTTTGTCAGAGTGCATAAAAACGACGCAGGAATGCTGTCGCATTTCAAGGAGTTTTTGTGTACTATGACGGAAAAAGTTCAAGCAAGACACACATAGCCGTCAGGCGGTAATTGTGCGGTATTGCCTTAAATATCATTTGTCGGTTTGTTCGGAAAAATCAATCATTGACATGAGCAATCATGTTGTGATTATAGGTAGAAAAGTGTAAAAATAATCCTGTTGCTTTTGATTATTAAGCAACAGGATTTTTCATTACTTGTGACTTTAAATTTGTAGGGGCGGCGATTCGCCGCCCGTTGTGTGTTGCAGTAATTTCGTTTATTTTGTCATCTCAAATTTCGGCATAAGCTGTAATTTGTGAAGATTATTTCTGTGCATACGGTCGATTTTTTCCTTAATCTCAGGAACATCACTAAGGTCGTTTTCTCCCCTTATATATGTATCAAGCATTGCATATGTAAATCCGAGATTTTCTTCGTCTGTCTTTCCGCAAAGTCCGTCAATCGGCACTTTATGTACAAGCTCCTTTGGAAGTCCGAGATAATCACCTATCTTCTTTACTTCTGTTACTGTAAGGTCTGAAAGCGGTGAGAAATCTCCTGCTGCATCACCGAATTTTGTTGAATATCCTACCCAGTCTTCTGAAAGATTACATGTATTTACTACTCGTCCGCCTACACATGCCGCAACTGCATAAAGTGTTGTCATTCTTATTCTTGCAGGTGTGTTTACTACTGCCTGGTTGCTCGGTTCAATATGCTTTTTCAGTTCGCCCATAAATGTGCTTACTGTATCCCCTACATTAATAATGTAGTGCTTAATGTCAAGTGTCTTTACAAGCAGTTTGCTGAAATCAATATCTGCCTGTTCACCCTGCGGCATAAGAACTCCGATTACTCTGTCCTTGCCGAGTGCCTTTACGCATACTGCTGCTGCTACTGAACTGTCCTTGCCGCCTGAAATTCCGATTACCGCCTTTGTTTCAGGTGTCGCATTCTTCTCAAAATATTCCTTAACCCAGTTTACAAGGTCTGCGGCTGTCTTTTCTGTGTCAAATGTGTAACTCATATCAATTCTCCTTTATTCTTCGGAAATTTACGGCAATACCAAACAATTACCGCCTACGGCTGTGTGTATGTTCTGCCGTATATTTTTATCGTATCACGAACAAAACCATTTGTCAACAAGTTTTGTGAAGTTTTCTTTAAATAATCTCATTCGGCTTGACTTGTCTTAAAAAATGAAGTATAATTTAATTAATAATAAATCTGATATTCAGCTTTATCAGATTAAAAGGAGTTAAATTATGGAGAAAATAAAAATAAAAAGCTCTCCCCTGCCGAATATTCCCTGGCAGACAAAACCGAAAAACTGTTCCGCACCTGTGTGGAGATACAGCGAAAATCCGATAATAAAGCGAAATCCTATGCCGAATGTTGCAAGAATTTTCAACAGCGCCGTTATTCCGTATAATGACGAATTCATCGGAGTATTCCGTGGTGAACAGCGTGACGGCATATCTCATATTTATCTCGGTCACAGCAAAGACGCTGTAAACTGGGAATATGACACAGAAAAAATCCCTTTCACAGACGAAAACGGCAGCAGCTTTATGCCGCGTTATGCCTATGACCCACGCATCGTCATGATAGATGATACCTATTATATAATGTGGTGTCAGGATTTCTACGGTGCATCCATCGGAATCGCAAAGACCAATGACTTTAAAACATTCACAAGACTTGAAAATCCGTTTCTGCCGTACAACCGCAACGCCGTACTGTTTCCACGCAAAATCAACGGCAGATATGTTATGCTTTCACGTCCCTGTGATAACGGACACACTGCTTTCGGTGACATTTTTTTAAGTGAAAGCTGTGATATGGAATTCTGGGGCAGACATCGTCACGTTATGGGACGTTCTGAAAAATGGTGGGAAACTCTCAAAATCGGTGCCGGTCCTGCACCTATCGAAACTGACAAAGGATGGCTTTTATTCTATCACGGAGTTGTAAATACCTGCAACGGCTATGTATACAGTATCGGTGCGGCAATTCTTGACCTTGATGAACCTTCAAAGGTTCTTCACCGCTGTTCAAACTATGTACTCGCACCGGAAATGCCGTACGAAGAACAGGGGTTTGTGCCTAATGTATGTTTCCCGTGCGGAGCCCTTACAGATTCCGAAACAGGACGTATCGCACTTTATTACGGCTGTGCGGACAGCTATGTCGGTCTTGCCTTTACAACAATTGATGAAATATGGGACTACATATTAAAATATGACAGTCTTTCGTTAACTGATACAGAAGAAGGCAGAAGATAAGCCTTAACGCTCCGTCAATATGCACTAAAGCGTAAATTACTGATTATAATTCTGTCGTTTCCGATTTTTCGGGAACGACAATTTTATATGCCTTATTTTTCCTTTTCGTCATTATTAACAAGTACAATTTGCACAAGGGTTACAAAAATCAATTTTGTATTCGTCAAAACCAACAAATTTCATTGTTATAAATTGTCTTATATGCACTTGCCTTGCGAATTTTGCTGTGTTATCCTTCATTTCTACGAAAAATACTTGCGTTTTTTTGTGAAATGTGATAGAATAAAGCGATACTTGCCAATAACTATACATTTTCATCAATACTGACCACGGAGAACACTATGGCAAAACTCAAAGCAGCTGTTATATTCGGCGGCACTTCAAGAGAACACAAGCTCTCACTCGCATCAGCCGCAGAAGTTATAAGCAGCATTCCTGAAGACAAATACGAAGTAATATGTATAGGCATAACCAGAAAAGGAAGATGGCTCTGCTATCCGGGTGATGTTTCAGATATTGCCACAGGCGAATGGGAACAGAATCCTGACTGCACTTCAGCTATTCTCTCACCTGACCCGCTCCACAGAGGCATTGTGCTCATCGAAAACGGAGAGGCTACTGTCAGAAAAATCGATGTAGTTTTCCCTGTTCTTATGGGTAAACACGGCGCTGACGGAGATATTCAGGGACTCCTTGACCTTTCGGGTATCCCTTATGTCGGCTGTGGTCTTCTTTCATCTGCATCATGCATGGATAAATCACATATTCACATGGTTATGGATAATTACAATATCCCTACTGCTGACTGGAGACTCATCAAACAGCGTGAAATCAACGATATAGACGAAAGATGCAGAGAAATCTCAGAAGAAATGGGATTTCCGCTTTCAGTAAAGCCTGCACAGAGCGGTACAAGCGCAGGTACAGGCAGAGCAGATAATTACGAAGAACTCGTTTCTGCTGTAAAAATTGCTTTCCTTAACGATAATAAGGTTGTTATCGAAAAGGTCGTTGAAGGCACTAAGCTTGAGGTTGCTGTTTACGGCACTGATTTTCCGTCTGCTTCTCAGGTCGGCGAAATAATCGGCGATTTCAAGGAATATGACCCGAATGAAGTTCATCAGAATACCGATGAATACTTCAGAATCCCTGCTGATATTTCTGAAGAACTCAGCAAAAAGGTTCGTCAGACTGCTGTTCTCGCTTATAAGGCTATGAACTGCAAGAGCTTTGCAAGAATCAGCTTTATTCTCGCTGATGACGGAAATCTTATTCTCAGCAAGATAAATACTGCTCCCGGTCTTCGCTCAGACAGCGTTTTCCCTATGCTTATGAAAAATACCGGTCTTTCTCTTGAAGATATTGTTGATAATCTTCTCGAACAGGCTATTGACAACGCTGATAAGGTGTACTGATAAAGGAGAATCGGCTTGAAAAAGGATATTATGATTTCTCTGACAAGTATTCAGTGGCAGGACGATGACAAAAACGAAACCGAACTCGTCACTAAGGCAAGATACTCAAACGAAAACGGTGTTGATGTTATCTCATATGACGAAACATCAGCAACAGGCTTTGAAGGCTCTGTCACTACTATCAGAATAGACAAAAGCAAAAATGTTTCAATTGTCCGCAGAGGCACTGCTAATTCCGTGCTTACTCTTGAAACTGACAAAAAACATTTCTGTGAATATGATACACCATACGGCAGTATGCAGATTGGTGTATACACACATACAATAAAAAATACAATCGCCAGTGACGGCAGACTGTATTTAAAATATACTCTTGATCTTAATTCTGCTTATCTGTCTGATAATGAAATTATCATGACAATTCAGAATTGAGAGTGGAAAGGACAGTTACCAATGTCAGATCTTATAAAAAAGGCATCTTCTGAACTCCGTGAAATAATTATGGCGGCTCTCGGCTCACTTGTTGCAGAACAGGCTGTTCCGGCTGTGGCTATTCCTGATTTCAATATTGAAATCCCTGCCGACAAGTCTCACGGTGATTTCGCCGCAAATACAGCTATGGTATGTGCAAAAGCATTCAGAATGGCTCCGCGTCAGATTGCTGAGCTCATCACAAATAAGGTACAGCTTGAAGGTACTATATTTGAAAAGGCTGAGGTTGCAGGACCGGGATTTATGAATTTCTTCCTTGGCAGACGCTGGTTTTTAGATGTAGTCGCAAATGTTCTCGAAGAAGGCGACGATTACGGTAAAACAAAGCTCGGCGAAGGCAAAAAGGTTCTCGTTGAATTCGTTTCTGCAAACCCTACAGGTCCTATGCATATAGGAAACGCAAGAGGCGGCGCAATCGGTGACTGCCTTGCAAGTGTTCTTCAGTGGGCAGGTTATCACGCTGAACGTGAATTCTATGTAAATGATGCAGGCAATCAGATTGAAAAATTCGGCAAGTCACTCTCACTCCGTTTCATGCAGCTCTGCTCTGAAAAGGGACAGCAGCTTATTGCTGAAAACAAGGACAATACTGATAAGCTCTGCGCTGAAATTTATGCTTTAAGCGGTGAAGGTCAGGAATTTGAAATGCCTGAGGATGTTTATCTCGGTACTGATATCATTGAACACGCTGCTAATTTCCTTTCAATCAACGGCTCTGCTGTAAGTGAGGCAAGTGAGGAAGAACGCAGAAAGGCTCTCGTTGAATACGCACTTCCGCTTAACATTGCAGGTCTTGAGCGTGACCTTAAAAAATACCGCATAGTTTACGATAACTGGTTCAGAGAAAGTACCGTTCACGAAAAGAACGAAACAAAAACTATCGTTGACAAGCTCCTTGAAGTCGGCAAGGCTTATGAGGAAGACGGTGCTGTATGGTTCAAGGCTACTGAATATGGTCTTGACAAGGATTTCGTTCTCCGCAGAAGCAATGGTCTCTATACTTATATAGTACCTGATATTGCTTATCATTATAATAAACTCGTTACAAGAGGCTTTGACAAGGCTATCAATGTTCTCGGTGCCGACCACCATGGTTATGTTCCAAGACTTAAAGCTGCTCTCACTGCTCTCGGCGTTGACGCAAACAAGCTCGACGTTGTTCTTATGCAGATGGTAAGACTTGTCCGCAACGGCGAAACTGTCAAGCTTTCAAAGAGAAGCGGTAAGGCAATTACCCTTGTTACTCTCCTTGATGAAATTCCGATTGATGCTGCACGTTTCTTCTTTAATCTCCGTGAGGCAAATTCACAGTTTGAATTTGACCTTGACCTTGCTGTTGAACATACTTCACAGAACCCTGTTTACTATGTTCAGTATGCACACGCAAGAATATGCAGTGTTATAAGAAATCTCACTGAAGAAGGCTTTGAAATTCCTGAGACTGCTGATTTCGGACTTCTCGATAATCCGAGAGAAATCGAACTCATCCGTCATCTTGCATCACTTCCTAAGGAAATCGACCTTGCAGCAAAGACATATGACCCTGCAAAGATTACAAAGTATTCAGTTGACCTTGCTACACTTTTCCACCGTTTCTACGATGCATGCAGTGTAAAGAATGCTGAAACTCCTGAGCTAAGAAATGCAAGACTTATGCTTTGTCTTGCTGTAAGACAGACTCTCAGAAACGTGCTTTCAATACTCAATATTGACCGTCCTGAGAAAATGTAATCAGGCTAAAGGTTACACAATAAAACGATAAAATTACAGTTCGGTTACAACACAATGTATAATTCTTGTCAGATTTATACAAAAAATCAATTATTTTCATGTAAAACTTGTGACCTCGCAGATTATTGTTAACAGTTTGTTAACATATTCGCAGAAAAAATGTGTTACAATTTGTAATATGTTGAGGAGGCGGACATATCCCTTGATATGATTTGCAGGTTACACTCAAATAATATTCAAAATTTTTCAGAGAAGGGATGTCTAAATATGTCCAACAGATTATTTCAGGGTTTAGTTCATCAGATGCGTGATACTATCGACGCTACTATCGGTGTTGTTGATGAATCCGCAACTATCATTGCCTGCAGCGACCTTGCTCGTGTAGGTACAACTAATGAATTCGTTACTCTCGACCTCAGCGACTCACACGATATTTTCATTCGTGACGGTTTCACTTACAAGCCTTTCGGCTCAAGAGTAAAGCCTGACTACGCTGTTTTCGTTGAGGGTGTTGACGATGCGGCTGCTAAATATGCAAGCATTCTCGCTATCACACTTTCAAATATCAAACAGTACTACGATGAGAAGTATGACAGAAACAACTTCATCAAGAATGTAATTCTCGATAACGTTCTTCCTGGCGATATAGTTATCAAGGCAAGAGAACTCCATTTCAATGCCGAAATCAGCAGAGCTGTATTCCTTATCAGAATCATCTCAGCTAATGACATTTCAGCTTATGACGTTATCCAGAATCTCTTCCCTGACAAGAACAAGGATTTCGTTTTCAACATCACAGAAAATGATATCGTTCTCGTTAAGGAATTAAAGAGTGCTGTAGATTCAAAGGATCTCGAAAAGCTCGCTCGTTCAATCGCTGATACTCTTTCAAGCGAATTCTATACAAGAGTCAATGTCGGCATCGGTACTGCTGTTGTCGGCGTAAAGGAACTCGCACGTTCATTCAAGGAAGCTCAGATGGCTCTTGAAGTTGGTAAGGTATTCGATACAGACAAGGTTATCGTAAGCTACGACAATCTCGGTATTGCACGTCTTATCTATCATCTCCCGACAACACTCTGCGAAACTTTCCTCCACGAAGTATTCAAGGTAGGAAGCATCGAGTCACTTGACCACGAAACTCTCTTTACAATTCAGAAGTTCTTTGAGAACAACCTCAACGTATCTGAAACTTCAAGAAAGCTTTTCGTACACAGAAATACACTCGTTTACAGACTTGAAAAAATCAAGAAGCTTACAGGTCTTGACCTCCGTGAATTTGACCACGCAATCATTTTCAAAATTGCTCTCATGGTTAAGAAGTACCTGTCAGCTAACCCTGTGAAGTTCTGATCTGCCTGAAGGCAGAACGGGATTTCCCGACACAATAAGGTAGGTGTAACCCAATTGGTAGAACTTAAGAACGTATACGTGCCCTATTCAAGCGGAGTTGATGCACTCAACAATGTCAGCCTGAAAATCAACGATGGTGATTTTGCCTTTGTTGTAGGTTCATCTGGTGCGGGTAAAAGTACCATGATTAAGCTTTTGCTGAAAGAGATTGATGCAACAAGCGGTGTAGTAACCGTAAACGGCTATAATCTCAATAAGCTCAAGCGTAGAAAAATACCGGAATTTCGCAGAACTCTCGGATTTGTATTTCAGGATTTCCGCCTGATTCCGTCTATGACAGTTTACGAAAATATCGCCTTTGTTCTCAGAGTTATAGATGCACCGGCTAAATTCATAAGAAAAAGAGTTCCTTATGTTATAAGCCTTGTAGGACTTCAGGCGAAAACTAATTCATACCCCGATGAGCTTTCAGGCGGTGAAAAGCAGCGTGTTGCTATAGCAAGAGCACTTGTAAATGACCCTCAGCTTATCATTGCGGACGAGCCTACGGGAAATATAGGCCCTGGGCTTTCATATGAAATTGTTGAGCTTTTGAAGAGCATCAACGATCAGGGAACAACCATTCTCATGGTTACTCACGA
>JAKSQU010000066.1 GCA_024403965.1 Ruminococcus sp. | reverse complement strand
TGGCAGGGGGTGTACGAGGGGGACAGAGTCCCCCTAAAAAGCAGTAAAGCAAACGAAGTAACGCTTTACGGACTATACATATTTATTTCTTTCGGCTTGACCGACGAAATAATTAACAATGATTTTACAATACCGCACAAAGCAAGTAATAACAGCTTTGTGCGGTGTTTTTTTATTTCAGTTTTGCATTATAAACAAAATATACTGTGATAACTATGTGAACAACGGCATTATTGCCGAAAAGAGTATTGACAAACTCTATATATTATGCTATAATTTATTAGTATACAGTTATTATTGCAATAAAAAGGATAATGTATCATGCTTAACAGAATTAATATAGAAAAACCCGATGATTATTTTGTTAATTTAAGCAACCGCAAATCCAAGGGTGTCTATTTTTGCCGTATAAACGGTTACAACAGAGAAATACATGATTTTATAAAAAAATATCATGAAGAGGCTCGTCTCGGCGGTGTTATTATCGAAGGAAGACTTCAGAATCCCGATAATAATAATCTCGAATACTATAACGAGATGATGGGCATGGATTTCAGAATGGACAGTGAATTTATACGTTCACGTCTGAAAAAATGGCTTCCGAGAATGAATGATACTCAGTGTACAAATGTTGCATCTTCTGTATATGAAACTCTTCTCAGACTTAAACAGTCTGGCAAAAATGAGAATATGCTGAAAAATACATATATCAAGTTTATGTGCTGGCTTTACTATAAATTTGAGAGAATTGTAAATCGTCTTGGTGACGATAAACTTCCGAAAATTCTCTATGAGGGTGACATCAGCAGTTATGAATTTCTGCTTATGCAGGTGCTTTCTCTTGCAGGCTGTGATATTCTTTTTCTGCAGTATCATGGTGATGCTGAATACAAAAAGCTTGATTCTGCATCTGTTATCTCTCAGGAACTCAGATTAAACGGCATGGTGCCTTTCCCCGACGGATTCAGCCTTAAACGCATCCGTGAGGAAATCAAGGAAACTGCCAATATGCAGAGACTTTTCGGAGACAAGCCTAAATATGCAAACTGCACTAATGCGTGGATAAGCGGTAATATTTTCAATGATGTGAGAAAAAAGCCGTCTGAACGTGGCGACACAAGAGAGTTTTTCTACAACTGTTTCTGCAGAATGATTGGTGTTGAGGATAAGTCTGCTTATCTCAATGAACTCTATCAGCTGCAGCTTGAACTCAGAAACAGCGGAAGAAATGTTGTTATTCTCAACAATATGATTCAGCCGCCCGATTCAGACGAAATTAACCGCATACATCGTGGCAGTCAGCAGAGTTTCGAGCATATGGCGGCTGAACTTACAGCTAATTTCTCCTTTATCGGCAATGCAGAGCTTAAGAAAACTGCAAAAAAGGTTTTTCTTGAACTTCTCATTGAAGAAAAGAATAAGGATGACAATAATTTAAACAAGCTTATGAACAAGGCGGTTTATGTCATTTGCCTGTTTAAGCGTTATTATAAAAAATTCTTCAGCGGATGGCAGATGCCTGATGTTTCGTGTCTGCTTTATCTCGGAGGATGCAAAACCGATAATGAGGTTCTTTTTATAAAGTTTCTTTCAAGACTTCCTGTTGACGTAATTATTCTTGAACCTGATTTAAGCCGTAAATGTGATTTTTCTGATGCTGTTTTATTTGAAACAAACAATCAGTATTCACTCGATGTTTCCGAATATCCTGAGGACAGCTCAGGTCTCAGAGTCGGCACTGCGGCTTATCACGCTGAGAGAGAACTCGATGAACTTTTATATCAGGATTCGGGTATTTACAGACAAAATCAGTATGACAAGGCTAATTCCGTTATTCTTCAGACTATGTATGAGGAAATTTCTATTCTGTGGGATCAGGAACTTAAATACAGACCTAATTTTTCAACTGCAGACGGCATTGTTACGATTCCTGTTATCTGCTCGAAGGTTTCGGGTGTAAAGGACAGTGACAAAAATGCATACTGGGTTGAAATAAAAAAGCTGATTACTCCTGATACTCTTCTTGTGAAAAAAATTCCGCATATTCTTCCGTCGGCAATTAATCCGATAAAGCCTTATGCTACTAATTTCTTCCGCAACGGAAAGGTTCAGAAAAAGGAAATCAGAAGACACGAATGCTATCAGTACAGTATTCTAAGAGAATCAATGCAGGAGCATCTTCTTGATAAACTGCAGATGCTGATTGACAGCAGAATCATAAAAGGCACACTTGAAAATGGTGTTGAATATCTGATTGTTGCTACTGTTCTTAATCTTGAAAAGGATATTGTCAGACTGATTCAGAAATTTGATTTTACAAAGAAAAATCCTAAGCTTATTTTTGTTATGACAGGTGAAAATGTTCTCTCGCTTGAGGACACTATTCTGACAGCGTTTTTAAGTCTTGTGGGATTTGATATTGTTTTTTACGTTCCTACGGGATATCAGTGTATTGAAAAATTTTTTGCCAAGCAATTGGTGGAGGAGCATCAGGCGGGTGAATTCCTGTATGATATGCAAATCCCCGATTTTAATAAAATTTCATCAAATACACGCAGAAAACTGCGTGATATTATATTTAAGAGAGGTACATGAATATGGGACTTGATTTTAGCAAAGCAGCTCCAAAGGAAGTTATTACTGTTGAGGCACAGACTGTTGAAGAGCCGTTGCCGGAGCAGAAGTATGACATTGTTGCTGCAAGGGATGAAATGACAGCAGAGCTTGTTAACTCACCGGAAGTTGACGCTCTCGTAAGCACTATCGAAATCGATAATCTTGAAAGTATCGTAACCTTTGGTGCTGAAACAGCTGAGGAAATCTCAAAGGCATCTGACATCGTGCTTAACAACATGAATATGTCACAGCTTGATGATTCAACTGAAATGATGAATAATCTTGCAAAGATTATGGAAAAATTTGATGTTGATGAACTCAAGGAAAATCCAAGCTTATTCGGTAAGCTTTTTGGAAATCTTCGTAAGCAGCTCGAAAAGATTCTTTCTAAGTATCACACTATGGGGGAAGAAGTGGACAAGATCTATGTTGAGCTCAGAAAGTATGAAGAAGAAATCAAGCAGTCTAACCGCAATCTCGAAACAATGTTCGAGTCAAATGTAAATTACTATCATCAGCTTGTAAAGTACATTTTAGCAGGTGAACAGGGCTGCCGTGAAATTCAGGATTATATCGCAAAGCGTGAACAGGATATGGCTGAAACAGGTGATCAGTCAATTCAGTTTGAGCTTACAAGTCTTAATCAGGCTCTTATGATGCTTGAACAGAGAACACAGGATTTGAGAACTGCTGAAAGCGTTGCTATTCAGTCTATTCCTATGATTAAGACAATGGAATTTACAAATATGAATCTTGTAAGAAAGATTAATTCAGCTTTCATTATCACACTCCCTGTTTTCAAGCAGGCTCTTGCTCAGGCTATTATGCTTAAGAGACAAAAGCTCCAGGCTGAGTCAATGGCTGCTCTTGACCAGAAAACAAATGAAATGCTCCTTATGAATGCAAAGAATACTGTTGAACAGTCAAAGATGGCAGCAAGACTTGCATCAGGCAGCTCAATCAAGATTGAAACTCTTGAAAATTCATGGAGAACTATTGTTAATGGTATCGACGAAGTAAAGGCAATTCAGAACAATGCACGTCAGCAGAGAGTAAATGACCAGAAACGTCTTGAAGTAATCAAACAGGAATTTGATGCAAAGTATCATTTACCGGAAAATAAATAATCACAGGAGGAAATTATTATGCCTATCAATTTATCAAAAGGACAGAAAGTAAACTTAACAAAGGATAATCCGGGACTTAAAAATATCATGGTAGGTCTTGGCTGGGACATCAATGCATTTGACTCAGGTACAGCATTTGACCTTGATGCATCTGCTTTTCTTGCTGATGCAAACGGCAAGTGCCCATCAGAAAAGGAATTCGTTTTCTACGGAAATCTTGAACATTCAAGCGGTTCAGTAAAGCATATGGGCGATAACCTTACAGGCGAAGGCGAAGGCGACGATGAACAGATTAAGATTGACTTAAGTCTTGTTCCTGCAAATATCGAAAAGATTGCATTTACTGTTACTATCTATGATGCTGAAAACAGAAGACAGAATTTCGGACAGGTAAGCAACTCATTCATCCGTATTGTTGATGAAGCTACAAATACAGAGCTTGTTCGTTTCGACTTAGGAGAAGATTTCTCAATCGAAACAGCTGTTGTTGTAGGTGAACTTTACAAGAATAACGGCGAATGGAAATTCAACGCTATCGGCAGCGGATTCCAGGGCGGTCTCGCAGCACTTTGCGGTCACTACGGAATCCAGGCTGAATAATTAATTTATATAAGGGTTAACAGGGAGGAAATTATTATGCCAGTATGTTTAACAAAAGGACAGAAAGTAAGTCTTACAAAGGACAATCCGGGACTCAAGAATGTTGTAGTAGGTCTTGGCTGGGACACAAACCAGTTTGACACGGGTTCAGATTTTGACCTTGATGCATCTGCTTTTCTTCTTACAGAAGAAGGCAAGGTTTCAGGACAGGCTGATTTCGTATTCTACGGAAACAAGGAGCATCCATCAGGCAGCGTTACACACTGCGGCGACAACCTTACAGGTGCAGGTGATGGTGATGATGAGCAGATTAAGATTGACTTATCAAAGGTTCCTGACAACATCAAGAGAATTGCATTCTCAGTAACAATTTATGAAGCTGAGAGCAGACACCAGAATTTCGGACAGGTAAACAACTCATTCATCAGAATTTATGACGAGTCAAACGGACAGGAAATTCTTCGTTATGACCTTGGTGAAGATTTCTCAGTTGAAACTGCATCTATTTTCGGTGAACTTTACAAGAACGGAAATGAATGGAAGTTCAACGCAATCGGCAGCGGTTACCAGGGCGGTCTTGCAGCTATCTGCAACAGCTACGGTATTGAAGTAGGCTGATTATATTATTAAAAAGCGAAAGGCTGTTTTCTTCGGAAAACAGCCTTTTTACTATGAAGTCATCAGACGGTTCTGTGTAGTAAATAGTACACAAAATCATTTATTTAAAAACAAAAAACTCAGACCAAAAAATCTGAGTTAAGTGCCGCTGACCGGACTTGAACCGGTACGGTATCGCTACCGAGGGATTTTAAGTCCCTTGTGTCTGCCTATTCCACCACAGCGGCATATTATTTATTCAACGAATAATATTATATCACTTTTGTAATAAAAAGTCAAGCAAAATAGTAAAAGAAGATATATAATTATTATATAACATATTAATAACAATATCTCCCCAAAGTCAGACACATAGGGGAGATATTATATTAAAGATATTTTTTTATTTCATCAGCAGTTTTAATGAGTACAGCGTCCAATGACTTTACATTTTTAAGATAAGGCTGTAATTTTTCAGCAGTTTTGCCTATAGGACTACCGCCTGATGTAGCAAATACAACCACACTTTTTCCACTCCAGTCATACTCGTTACAAAAAGTATTAACTACATTTGGTGCGCCGTAATACCATATAGGAAATCCAAGAAAAATACGATTATAGCCTGCAAAATCATTAATTTTAGACTTAACAGGAACATTTTTTTTCATAAATTTCTCTTTATTGCATCTTGCAAGCGGATTTGTCCATTTTATGTCTGCCTTAGAGTATGGATTTTCAGGAATAATTTCAAATGTCTCAAAATTATTATCTTTTGCAAATTCTTCGGCAACTTTTTTCGTTGTTCCTTCTGCACTGAAATATACTACAAGAGTTTTCATATTCAATACCTCGTAGCTTAAAGTTCAATTACCTTTGGAGCATCAGTAAATGATGAAAATGTAGCAGTTGCATTTTCAAAATAAAGAACCTCTGTATTGTCATCTTCAGCAGAGTACATTGCCTGTAATGACGGATACTGTTCAAGCATATGTCTTTTTGCTTCAACTCTGTCATCTCTGATAAGCTTTCCGCAAATTCTTACCCATACACCGTCAGCAAAAGCACAGATTTCAACATTGTTATTAAGCTGAATCTGTTTTGATACTTCCTTGACCTTGCCTGTCTGAATATAAAGCTTTCCGTCAAAAATGTCGATTGTACCAAAAGGACGAACTCTCGGCTGATTTCCTTCAACAGTAGCAAGATAATATGTACCGCATTTCTTTAAGAATTCATAAACTTCATTCATGATATATACCTCCGTTTTTACAGTAAATAATACTGTTATTAATTATATTATACAATTATTTCAGCAAAAAATCAAATATAAAATCTTTATTTTTTCATTTTAATATTGCCAAAATTAAAACTGTTATTCTGTTCACCCTGTTTCAGATAAGAATTTATCTGAAATTCTTCTTCTTTTTCCATTTTTATGAAAAGCTGAGCAGTATTTTTAGCATCAACTAAAGCATCATGTTCGCCTTCATCGTAAAATATATCAGCAATGATAAGAGCTTCTGACAGCTTGTAACTGCGTCTGGTGTTATTCATTTTCTCGCTGAAAGTAATCTGACAGTCAATCCATGTATCGAGTAAATCTTCCATTTTAGGATTATCAATGTACTTTCCGTCAAGCTCAGAAATAATCTGGTCAGCATCTGATTCACTCCACGAAACTATCTGTGCATCATCGGGAATCCAGTCAGTAAAAAGCTGAATAGCCTCTTTTGACTCAGGAGCATTGGCAACATTTGCAGGTGAAATACCCGTCAGTTTTTCAATAAAATCATCAATTGCACCATACTGTGGTTTTACATATGTCATAAATGTATCAGCTATTTCGAGATTATCATCAACAAGTACAGCGCCAATCTGGATAAGTTCAGTTTTAGCACCAAAAGCCTTGAAATTCTCTTTGTTTACTCTACACATTTCAAGGTCAACAATAACATATTTGCTCATATTAATTCACCTCTGAAATTATAAAAGCTTTCCTTCATATTTACCATCTTCAATTTTGAAGAAAAATTCACTGAAAGAATCAGTTTCAAAAATCTGAAGAAGTTCACGCATATTCCATATAAGATTAGCGTTGGGAATATCTTGACGATTCAGCCAGAAAATACGTCCTTCATCAGAGTCTTTGAGTTCTCCGTCAAACTGATTAGTTTTGTACAGAAGAACGATATAACGTGTACCATCTTCAAGAATCCAGTCTTTGAATCCGCACGGCTTTGGATTTCTGATAGTAAGACCAGTTTCTTCCTTCATTTCTCTGATAACCGAATCAAGCAACGACTCGTCAGACTCAACGTGCCCACCCGGAAATACAAGACCGCCTTTATATTTAGTACCTTTCTTTTCCTGAACAAGTACACGCTCGTCATCATAAATAAGGCACATATTTGTCAGTTCAATTTTTGATGTTCTATCCATATTTAATCTCCTGTAATATGTAATTCTGTATTCATTGGCTGATGATAATCGAGTTATTAAATAGCTGATTTACAAAACAACCCAATATGCATTTTTTTCATCTATTAAATAAACCTATAGAAAAATTATAGATGCCTGTCAATTTTATTCTATCATATTTTTACGATAATGGCAATAGGCAATTCGTCTCAATTAATCTTCTTCATTTTCTCCACTGTTTTATTAAAAAATGCGGTTGAATTTTTTCGTTTTATATTTTATAATATAAATGGAAGAATTTTGACCGTATTCTGTTTTTATTAAGGAGTGATTTATTATGAAGTATTCTGACAGAATTAAGCGTATACTTTCATCTGTTATGGCATCTGCTTTAGTTTTTTCAGCTTGTCCGCAGATGAATATTTTTGCCGCAGATTCAGATGTGATTTTCCAGGATTCATTTGATTCAACTGAAGGTGAATGGAAAGGCAGAGGTGCGGCATCTGTAAGCGTTGATAAGGATTTTGAGTGCCTTTACGTTTCGGGAAGAACTGCATCATGGAATGGTGTTGTAAAGTCTCTTGCCACAACTGCTTTTGTTCCGGGAACTGAATACAGCTTTAGTGTTAAGGCTATGCACAATGGTTCCGGAATTGAGTCTTTCAAGCTAACATTACAGTATACAGACGCTGACGGCGAAACTCAGTATGATGAGGTTGCATCAGTTGACGGAGAAAAGGGTGAATGGGTTACTCTTTCAAACACAAATTACATGATTCCGAACGGTGCAAGCGGTTTACAGCTTTACGTTGAAACCATTGACACTGAATCTGATTTTTATATCGATGAGGCTGTTGCGGCTGTCGGCGGTACTGTTATTGAAAACAATGGAAATACTGCAAACGGACCACTTCTCCTTGGTGACATTACAAGAGACGGTGTTGTTGATTCTATTGATGCTGCAGCAGGAAAGTACAGTCTTGTCAGCGGTAATTTCGGCTCTAATATTGCTAAAAAGGCGGCTGATGTTGACCAGAACGGCAAGTTTGAAATTGCTGACCTTGTTCTTATTCAGAAATATGTTCTTGGTGATGAAACTGCATGGCCGATTCCGGAAAAACTTCCTAATGAATGGGACGATTATCAGGAAACTGCATCTCCGCAGTGGCTTGATTTCTACAAGAGTTCATGCAAAAATATGGGTAATACATCAAGACTTGCTGCTAAGCTTGAGGCGGCTCAGAATGGTGAAAATCTCACACTTGCATATCTCGGCGGTTCAATAACTGAAGGCAAGAACTATTCTACACCTTTCTCAAATTACATTAAGTCTACATTTGCAAAGGGCTCTTTCAAGGAAGTAAATGCAGGTCTTTCCGGTACATCATCAGTTGTCGGACTTGTAAGAAGTGAAAAGGATATTTTCAGTGCAAATCCGGATATTGTTGTACTTGAATTTTCAGTTAATGACCATGAAGATATCATGTATAAGAAATGCTTTGAAAGTCTTGTTAAAAAGGTTCTTTCTCAGCCTAATGATGCGGCAGTTGTAATTCTTATCAATCGTGCTAAGGGCGGATTCTCAAGTCAGCAGCAGATGGCGGCTATAGGCAATAACTGGGATGTTCCTGTTATCAGTATGGACGATGCACTCACAAAGGCATTTAACAGCGGTTTACTCACTACAGCTGATTATTTCACTGATGAATATCATCCACACGCTAAGGGCGGTCAGTTAGTTGCTGATTGTATGGCTTATTTCACAAGACAGGCTATGAAATCTGAATTCCGCAAGGGCGATTATGAATTCCCGTCTAAAACTGTTTATGGTGATGAATACTACGAAACAATCAACGCTGATCCTAACAGCCTTACAAACTTTAATTCGGGTTCATTTACAAAGACAACGGGATACAGTTCACTTCCATACGGCTATGCATTCCAGAAGGGCAGCGCTAATACTCCTATGACATTCAAGACAACGGGTAAGGGACTTATTCTTGTATTCAAGGCTAACAGCTCAGGAATGGGTACAGCTCTTGTTACTGTAAACGGCAAAACCACTAAGGTAAACGGCAGCAAGCAGTATACATGGGGCGGACCGGATGCAGAGCTTGGTTATTATCAGGATGTATCAGGTGAACTTGATGTGTCAATTAAGATGGATAATGCAGGCAGTGATTTCACTATCTGGGGACTTGGCGTTATAAAGTAAAAGAGTAATTTTACATCAATTAATTTTAACATCAAAGGTATTTATTAAATCAAACCAAACAGCAGGGAGCATTTGTTCTCTGCTGTTTGGTTTATAGGCAATACCGTACAGAGCCGACAGGTGTGCTTTGAGTGGTATTTTCTATATATAAATATTTTAATTAATCACATAAATTCTCCCATTACTCTTGTATTTTTCATCATTTAGTGGTATAATAACTATAATTCTAATTAATCGGGAGTATTTTAAATGAAAAAATGGAATATATGTGTTCCTGACAGGAAATTACTAAATCAGTTAATTCTCAATTGTCAGGTTTCTCAGCTTACTGCCGCCGCTCTTTTGTCGAAAGGCTATACAAATCCACAGGCTGTTGCAGATAATTTTAATACAGATTCACTTTCAGACCCTTTTCTTATTAAGGATATGGATGTTGCCGCCGAAACTATCAACAATGCAATCGATAACGGCGAAAAAATCTGTGTTTACGGAGACTATGACTGTGACGGTATTATTTCTACTGTTATCCTTTTTTCATATCTGTATGAAGCCGGTGCAGATGTTACATATTATATTCCTGAACGTTCTGAAGGTTATGGTCTGAACAAAAACGCAATTGATAAAATTAACGATGAAAATATTGACCTTATTATTACTGTAGATAACGGTATTTCCGCTATTTCCGAGGCTGATTACATCTATGAGCTTGGAATGAAACTGGTTGTTACAGATCATCATCAGCAAGGTGATACTCTTCCTCGTGCTGAAGCTGTAGTTGATCCTCATCGTCACGACTGCACATCTCCTTTTAAATTTATGTGCGGAGCAGGAATTGCTTTAAAACTTACTGCCGCACTTGATGGCGGTGACTATACACTTGCTATGGAACAGTTCGCCGATCTTGCGGCTATTGCTACTGTTGCTGATATTGTGAGCCTTACAGGTGAAAACAGATACCTTGTAACTGAAGGAATGAGATTAATTGAAAATTCTGACCGACCATCTATTCTTGCTTTAAAAGAAGTATGTGGTATTAAGGATAAAACGATAGATTCATTTTCTATTGGATTCGGTATTGCTCCGAGAATCAACGCATCAGGAAGATTCGGTTCTCCTAAAACTGCGGCGAAGCTTTTTCTATGTGAAGATGAAGAACAATGTCTTGAAATCGCTCGAGAACTTGACGATCTTAATTCTAAAAGAAAAAATACTGAAAACGAAATTCTCTCAGAAATTTACAGAATGCTTGATGAACATCCCGAAATCTCAAGACAGCGTGTTTTGTTCCTATGTGGTAAAAACTGGCATCATGGTGTTATAGGCATAGTTGCATCACGACTTGTTGAACAGTTTGATAAACCTTGTTTTATTGCATCTGAATCAGATGGAGAAATCAGGGGTTCGGCACGTTCTTTTGGTGAATTTTCAGTTTTCGATTGCCTTACTTACTGTTCAGATACACTTGTTACATTCGGCGGTCATCCCGG
>JAKSQU010000065.1 GCA_024403965.1 Ruminococcus sp. | reverse complement strand
AGCATATACAAAAACAAAACGGAGAGAATGTCAAAGCAATTCTCTCCGTTATTTTCATATTAAGGCAACACCGCACAATTACCGCCTTACGGCTATGTGTGTGTCTTGCTTGAACTTTTTCCGTCATAGTACACAAAAACTCCTTGAAATGCGACAGCATTCCTGCGTCGTTTTTATGCACTCTGACAAAAAATTTACTTCGCAATACTCACACATTAATTATGCGGTATTACCTTAAATTACAAGTCCGCATTTATAAAGTCGTGCGAAAGCAGATTACTCTTTCCCTGTGAGTAACGAGCGTAAGCGAGTGAAAGCGTGGCTCGCCTGCGCAGGCTCTGCGCCCGTAAAACATCGCTTTGCTTGTTTTACTGACTCTGGTGATTGGCGGCTTCGCCGCATTATTTATTGAATTTCTTCAACACGAACATTTGTAATGTAAACTGTTGCTGTTGAACCTCTGTGTCCGAGATTGAACTCTGCTCTGCCGTTGTTGTCATCCTTTTCTGTCATTTCAAATTCAAATGAATAATTCTGCTGTTCTGTTGTGATATCAAGCTCTGTATCCGATAAATATCTTATCCAGCCTGCTGTTGGTGCTGTTACTGCTACTACAATTGCTCTGTCTTCTGATGCATATGCGTCAAATGACATCTTGTACTTATGTCCTTTAATCATCGGAATATTCGGCTGGAATACCTGTACTGAATAATCTTCTGTTCCTTCAGTTTCTGTCTGTACTTCAAGAATTCCGTCGTGAATTGATGCTGTACCTGCACCGCCGTTTGCAAGATAAAATGTCCAGTCTTCATTATCTGAAAGGTCTTCGTCTGCTGAGAAATCTCCGTTGTTGAGATAGTTTCCTGTTTCATCGGGGTCTTTATATTTCTTTGCAGGCTTTTCTACATTTGTATCGTAGCTGTCCTTCTGATATACTCTTACATAGTCAACTTCAAATTCTGCATTGTCAAAATCTGTTGTTTCGTCCGGATCACCAGGCCAGTTTCCGCCTACTGCAAGGTTAAGCTGTACAAAGAATGTCTGGTCAAATGGTGCAGGATACGGCTTTTCGTCTTCACCTTCAACTGCTGTAAACCAGTCGTTTACTGTGTGGTAAAGATTGCCGTCGATATACCATCTGAATTCACCCGGTTCCCACTCTACTGAATATTCGTGGAATGAGTCGGCAAATGTATTTCCTGTAAGCTCATATGTGCTCTGCTGTTCGCCGTGCGGTTCACCATAATGAAGTGTACCATATGCCTTTGATACGTTGTTTCCGAGAACCTCCATGATGTCGATTTCACCGCACTTAGGCCACTGTCCGTAGTAGCTTTCATCTGTAGGCATCATCCAGATTGCAGGCCATAATCCCTGTCCCTCAGGTGCCTTTGCACTTACTACTACCTTACCATACATGAAATCCTTTTTATTCTGTGTTGTTACCTTGCCGGATGTATAGTAGTCTTTTCCGTCTTCTGTTGTCTTGATTGCCTTGATTACAAGCTTGCCGTCTTTTACAAATACATTGTCTGTTGATGTTGTGTATTCCTGTAATTCATTGTTTGTCCAGCCAGGTTCATGCGGTTCATAATTCCAGATTGTTTCGTCCATTTCTGAACCATTGAATTCATCATTCCAGAGAAGATTATATCCTGCAAGGCTGATATCCTCTGCCTCTGTTGTTTCTTCTGCAGTTGTTACAGCCTCAGTTGTATTCTGAATCTCTGTTTCTTCTGTCTTCTTTTCTGCACAGCCTGCAAAACCTGCTGTCATGCTTAACGCACAGATAAGACTTGTTATCTTTTTATTATTCATGCTGATTTTCCTCCGTTATAAAAATAAGGTAACCCCGAAAGGTTACCTTTATTATATATTCAAAAGCCTTTTAAATCTATCAATTTAATTTATCAAATAGTAATTTCATGATATAATAATCATTTTTATAGGCGTTTCAGACCATTTCAGAGTAAAATTTTACATCTGAGTAGTTTTTGTCAGACAGTGCCTGTTCACTGATAAAGAAGAATTCATACAGATTCAGATCACTGTCGGGAGTAGTCACGCTGAGAAGAATTCTGTTGTATTCTTCTTCAGTTCCATCATAATTTTCAAGTTGTATATCGCTGTAACCAAGCAGACGGCTTTTATTTGCATCTGCTGTTAATTCCTTGTATTCTTCATCAGTTAAAATCTCATCAAATGAAATTGTTTTGTCAAGCTTTATTCCAAGTTCTTCGGCAACAGATAAAATTTCGTCATTCACCTTTTCTGTGTTGCTGAAATTAATCATTCCGCCGTTTTCAAAGCTTATTGCTTTTTCTTCGATTATACACAGCTCTGCATTTTTCGGATTTGATGATTTGATGTATTCAAGTATTTCTTCTTCCGATATATTTTCGGAAATTTCAGAATGATACACTACTCTGCATTCATCATAATCGGCATTATCGCTGATAAAAAACTGAAGAAGTCCGCTTTTGTCAAACTTGTCATTTTCGGGAAGCTCCGAAAGATCTGCCTGTAAATAAAGTGACATAGGATTATCTTTACGGTCAAGGGGATATTCTTTTTTCATATCCCAGTAAGGCACACCGCCGAATTTACTGCCTGTCAGTTTCGGCTCATCTTCCGTTTTATTTATGAGAATTACATTTTCTGTAAGCTGTTCTTTCAGCTTTTCAATTACTGCAAGTCGGTCTTCTTCTGACGGCATTTCGATTATTCTTGTAAGAGTATATTTATGATCATTGATTTTTTTGAAAAGTGAAAGTAAAATTGCTCCGAGTCCGACTACTGTTGAAAATGTAAACAGCACTATTCCGCTGAATGTGTTTGTTTCATTCAGATTTTTTCCTGCTACTGTGAGATAAAGCGTTGATATTCCGAATGATGCAAGTATCATTCCTATGCTGAAGCCTAATGCTCTGCCTGTTGAAATCGGCTTTCTCACAAGTGCATGATGTATTCCGCTTAAACCTGTAATTAATACTCCTGCAAGGAATAACAGTACTGATACATCATTCACATCATACTTGCCCTTGTTGAGTACATAATATGAACCGAATGACCTGAACATAACAAGTGTAAAAATTACGGCTGTAACACCTAAAAGCATACTGATTATTCTTTTGATTTTCAGCTTTTTTCCGTATTCCTTTTCGCTGTGCTTTGCACACCATTCCGATATTTCAATATTTCTCGGTGATATTCGGCTGAATTTTATCTTTTCATCAAACACATCACAAAGGAATTCATAAAGAAGTCCGCAGTTGATTATTGGCATATGAAATTTCTGTTCTTCATAAACCATATCAACACTTATTTCATTATCTGTTTCTGTTGCCTTTATGGAGTATTTTTCTGTGCTTAAGCTGTTTTCTGTTTCGTCGTATGATATATTTTCTTCTTCGTATTCTCTCTTTAACTTAGAATAAACCTTGTAAATGGAATTCATAAGATTATCTCCTTTTGGTATGTGAGATTATTTTAGCATATTATAATTATTTTGTCAAATCATCTTGTATGAATCTGTTTTTTGATGTATAATCATTATTGAAGGAGTGATTGATTTGAGTATTGAAAAATTTACATATGGTGATATTTCTGCACCTGTTCATATTATCCGTTCAAACAGAAAAACTTTAGGTGTACAGGTAAATGCTGACGGAATAATTATTGTCCGTTCTCCGCTAAGACTTTCGGAGTCTTATATTGACAATTTTCTCAAAGAAAAGGCTGAATGGATTGCAAGGCATATTGTTCTTGTGAAAGAAGAAAGCAAAAAGCGTTCTGACATTCAGAAATTTACCCGTGATGAAATTGAAGATATGGGACAAAAGGCTCTCAAAATTATTCCCGAACGTGTTAAGCATTACGCTGAGATTATCGGTGTTACCTATGGCAATATCACTATAAGAAATCAGAAAACTCGATGGGGCAGCTGTTCATCAAAGGGCAATCTTAATTTCAATTGTCTGCTTGTTCTTACACCGCCCGAAGTTCTTGATTCTGTTGTTGTTCACGAACTTTGTCACCGCCGTCACATGAATCATTCAAAGGATTTTTACGCTGAAGTTTACAAGGCATTTCCCGAATATGACAAGTGGAACAAATGGCTGAAAGACAATGGCTCATCACTTATTAACAGAATGTTCTGAGCGTAGAGCAAATGCTCAGTTAAATACAGACTTGTTATAATTAAAGCACGAATTAACCTTTCGGGAAATTCGTGCTTTCTGTATTTCTGCTTTAATTTATTCAAGTACCATATATCTGCTCTTAACCGATACATACTTCCCGTTTTCTTCGGTGAATACATACACTAAGCTGTCATTATATGCTGTATAAAAATCATTGCCTTCATCTGTTATGAAAAACAGATATTCATTATTCAGTTCAAGCTCATCCATTTCAGAATTTTCAATATATATATTGCTGTTTTCGGGCAAACCTGTGATACATCCGCTGAACTCTTCAAAATCCTTAACTGACATATATCCGCCCTTTATGAATACTGATATTCTGTCACCATTTCTGAAATATCTGTTTCCGAAAGGTGAATCGGTTATTTTTACATTATACTGAATATACGGAACACCGTCTTTTTCAGTGTATATTTTCTCATACGGCACTGCTCTTACAGCTGTATCAGTGCTGTGTATAAGCATTTCTTTCAGCGTCATACTTTGGGTTGGCGGCTTTGCTCCGTTACCAATTCCATTTTTGTCATCTCCGCCGTCGGGAACAGGACCTCCGCCGTTTGCTCCACCGCCTGCGTTCTGGTCTTTTCCGTCATACCATGGATATGCATTGCTGTCATTTGCATATGTTCTTGTCGGAGTTAATGTGTAGTCTTTTCCGATTTCTGTTATCGGCTTCTGAGTAGTTGTTACAGTGACCTTAATTTGAGTAGTTGTCGCATCTGAATTTTCATGCTGTTCTGATGTTGTTGTTTTAATTTCGGCATTTGTTGTCTGTATGCCTGTTGTCTGAACTGTTTTGGCTGTTGTCGGATTCAGCGTGATATGATTATCTGCTGTTTCTGTCTGTATCTGTGTTTTTTCCGTTACGGATGTATTTTCTGTAGTATGTTCTTCTGATTTTACAGATGTTGTTGTATGTGATGTAACAGCTGAATGTGTTGTTTCTGTTCTGAATGATGATGTTGTTTCGATTTTGTCTGCTGACTTTGTTGTATCTTCGATAATTACTGAACTGTTGTTAAACTGGTTTCTTATATCACCTGTCATTTTTAAGTTTATGCAGACACATATAAGTACAGCTGCACCTATTACCATTGTCGCAAAGCTGAGTATTATCGGTAATCTTTTTGGTCTTTCGGCAATTTCTTCCATTGCCTTGTATTTATTTATAAACTCTCTTTTGTTTTGCGGTTCGGGAATACTGAACGCTGTTCTGAGAGCATTTATTTCTTTTTGTTTCATATAAGACGCTCCCCTCCCATTTCTTTCTTTAATTTTTCAAGTATGCTTTTTATTCTTCTGTTTACTGCAAATCTTGACATATCATAAATATTGCCTATAACATTTACGGGTACATCATTTATGTATCTGAGCAGTATAATTTCTCTTTCTGTATCTGTGAGTATTTTAAGTGCATTTTTCAGCAAAAAGCTTGACAGCACTGTTTCTTCTATATCTTCGTCAGACTGCTGTGTTTCGGGAATGTCAACGCATTTCTGCTTTCTGAATTCGTCCATACACAAATTGCCTGCAATGGTATAGAGAATCTGCATTGTCTTGTCTATGCTGTAATATTTCGGATGTTCAAGGAATCTTAAAAAGGTTTCCTGTGTTATATCTTCTGCTGTTTCTCTCTGTCTGATTTTCAAGTAGCAGTATCTGTAGATTTTGTCGTACTGGTCTTCTATATCAAGTGCCACACAGAAAACCTCCCTTCGCTGAATTTGAAAAAGGCAATGCAGAAATCGTATACTCTTACCTATACGATTTCTGATTGTCCCTCTAAGAAATTAAAAAATAATTATGTTGGCTTTAGTTTAGTCTGCCTGTTCAAGTGAATTAAGTGTTCCTATGAAAAGCGGTAAATTTGTTTCTGTATTTATTATACAATATAAAAACGGTCTGTCAAGTGTTATTTCAATCTCTTTTTCCGGGAAATACGGCATACCGTTATCTTTCATTATAACAACTGTTGCTGCTGCGGCTTTTGTTCCGCTTTCATTAAGGTCAATAAATGTCTTGTGCAGTACCTCTCCTATATACATACTGTAAGGTAAACTCGGTCTCATTCTGAAAAAGTCTGCCTTTTTATGATCAAATGCTGTAGGCATTCCAAGCTCTGAAAGAGTGTCATTAAGCTTTGCTGAATATCCTGTCTTGAATTTCGGTATTTTAGAATGTACCATTGCATCATTTTTTCTGTCTGAAAGAACTGCATTAAGCTTTTCGGGTGTAAGTGTGTCTATATACTCGTCAAGTGTCATATCTTCATTCGGGAGAAGTGCCGCAAATGCATATTTACCCATGTAGTTTTTTACAACACCTATTGCATTTTCATCTTCAATATAGTAGCTTTCTGTACTGCAAAGCATTTCGGCATTCTGTATACTGCCGTCTGCGGCATGGAAATCATAATCCTTTATCTGATATTCACTATAAGGCTCTTCCCATTGAGCGTCAAAGCATACAGCGTTGATAAGAAACATTTTTGTCATATCGTCTATTTCTTCAATCATTTTGTCTATCATTTTATCTGTCTTATTGCTTATCCAGTTGTTAATATCATCTACTGTTGTTTCGTCAAATGGTGCTGAAAAGAAATCCGCATTATAGTAGTCTACGTTATCCTGTATGAATTCCGGATTTATCAGACTTGTCTCTGTATCTCTTGACCATATTGAATTTGCTGTGTTTACCTTGCAGTATTCGTTATGGGGCTGTGATGTGCGCTGTGTGTAGAAATATTCATTCAATTCTTCCAAAGGCATTCCGCCGATTACATTTTCCATTTCGCTCTTTGTCTGACCGCCTGCGCCGTTTGCTGTCATTCCAAGTGCCTGTGCAATTGAATATGATGAAAGAAGTACATTTTCATTTTCCTTGCGTTCTGCTTTCAGAAGGTCAAGGGCAAATTTTGTCTGTCCCATAATAAACGGCTCATCTATTTCTTTGCCCTTAATCTCTGATGATTCTATTCCTGCACAGAGATTTCTTGATGTCTTTGACGGCTCGGGTACTGATGAGCTGATATTTTCAAGCAGCTGCTTTCTCATTTCGATGTAGTCAAAAACATTCACTATTCCGTCATTGTTTACGTCTGCATTTCCCTTAACATCGGCATTTCCTATGAGATACTGTCTCATTGTAACCATGTCTGAAAGATTAAATCTTCCGTCACCGTTAAGGTCAATTGTACTTTCAGATGCATTTGCATGCATTCCCATTACTGAAGGCAATGCAAGGGCAAGTGTCATTCCGATCGCAGTTATTTTTGATTTTTTCATAATGATTCCTCCTTAAAAATATATTGCGGATGATTGTTTTCTGTATACATTAACGTTTGAAAAAAGAAAATGTGCGGATATAATTGTAAACATTTTGTGAACAAAAATTCACTCTTATTGTCTTTTATCTGCTTATGCTGTATCATATTTAAAAAGGGTGATATTATGAACACAGAAAAATCTATTTTCGATAATTTCAATAAAACAATATGGTCTAAATTTCATAAAGCTATCAGAGAATATAAACTGATTGAAGACGGCGACAGAATTGCTGTCTGTATTTCGGGCGGTAAGGATTCTATGCTTATGGCTAAGTGTATACAGATGCTGCAGAAACACGGCACTTATGATTTTTCAGCTGAATACATCGTTATGAATCCAGGATATACTGAAAAAAATCTTGATAAAATTCTTGCGAATGCACAGGCTCTCGGTCTTGATGTTAAGGTTTTCGATACTAAGATTTTTGAATCAGCTGACAAAGCAGAAAAACATCCGTGCTTTCTCTGTGCAAGGCTCAGACGTGGTTTTCTCTACAAAAAAGCACAGGAGCTTAACTGCAATAAAATTGCTCTCGGTCATCACTTTGATGATGTTATTGAAACTATACTCATGGGTATGCTTTACGGCTCACAGATTCAGACTATGATGCCTAAACTGCACAGCGAAAACTATAAGGGTGTTCAGCTTATACGTCCGCTTTATCTTATCCGTGAAAATGATGTAATTGAATGGGCGAAATTCAATCAGCTTGAATTTATCCGCTGTGCATGCCGTGTCACCGAAAAAATCGGCGAAGGCTCGTCAAAACGTGCTGAGATAAAAAATCTTCTTGCACAGCTCAGAAAAACAAATCCTGCTGTGGATATGAATATTTTCAGAAGTGTTGAAAACGTGAATCTTCAGACTCTTATCTCCTATCATCTCGGGAATGACTATCACCATTTTCTTGATATATATGATGAAGGATTGAGCATTAAGGGGACTAAGAATTAAAGCAGCACAGCCCTGTTCATAGTAATTATTCGGAGTTTTTTCAATGACTAAAAATGCATTTAAGTTTATCGGTATTATAATTTTTTCACTTTTAATTTTAATAATCTTTTCTGTTTTAATATGCAGATGGGCTCTTTCACCGGATTTTAAAACAGAAAAATTCACAACATCTAAAGGTGATACTTTTGTTTTATCATACGATTCCCACAGAGTTAAAACGATTGTAGAAGATTACAATTCAAGATTTTGTTTTGTGGTCAATAATAAGGTTACAAAAGATGATTTTGAGATAATAAATGACTCACCCAAAACATACAAAGTAAAAGACATTGTTTTTTCAGATACAGAAAATGGATTTGAAATAGTAAATGATTAATTGAAAAGGAGTATTAATATTATGGCTTATTCAGATTATCAGAAGGCTCTGAAAATCGGTGAGAAAACCTATAAAACAGCAAGCTCAAACGGTTTTCATCCTTATCTTCCTGTTCTTGAGGATATGCTTTCTCATGAAAAATCACAGTCACAGGTAAAACTCGGTCTTGTTGAAATTCCTATAGAACTTATTGCGGGTACTTATACATCGGGACGTACTACCGCTTTCGCAAAAGACTTTATGCCACTGCTTGACCCCGATACAGAATTTGCATACAAATGGTCTAATCTCTATGACTCTCTGATTGACGAAGGTCAGCGTGAACCTATTGTTGCATTTGAGTATATGAACCGTTTTTATATAGTTGAAGGCAATAAGCGTGTAAGCGTTCAGAAATATATGGGTGCTGTTTCTCTTGAAGGTGTTGTTACAAGAATTATTCCGCAGAGAAATGACTCAAAGGAAAATCGTATCTATTATGAATTCCTTGATTTCTACGCTAAAACAAAAATCAATTATCTGCTTTTCAGCAATGAAGGTTCATATGAAAAAATCTTTAAGCATATGCACCCCGATAATGATAATCCCCTTACTGAAGACGAATCTCTTGAATTCAAATTCGTTTACAACACTTTCAAAAAGGAATATGTCGAAAAGGGCGGTTTAATGAAAATTAAATCCACTATAGGTGACGCTCTGCTCGTTTATCTCAATATTTTCGGCTATAATGATGTTAAAAGCAAATCATCCGCTGACGTGAAAAAAGACCTTGCTAAAATATGGTCTGAATATGAAATGCTTTCAGACGAAACTCCGCTCAATCTTATAATGGCTCCTACTGATGAATCACAGAAGAAATCCATTATGAAAATGCTCACTCCTGTCACTCAGACTCTCAAAATTGCTTTTGTTCACTACAAGGAACCGCACATTTCGGCATGGTCATACTGTCACGATCTCGGAAAAGAGCATATTGAAAAAGTTTTCGGTGATAAAATTTATACTGAATCATTTGCAACTTATGACAGCTCGGATATTTCTCTGCTTGAAAAGCTTATTGACGACGGTTTCAAGGTTATTTTTACTACTACACCCGTTCTCAGCAGTATCAGTTTAAAATGTGCTGTACTTCACCCCGATGTTGTTATTTTAAACTGTTCACTCAACACTGCTTATCGTCATCTCCGTACATATTATCTGCGTATTTATGAAGCTAAATTCATTATCGGTGCCGTTGCAGGTGCGATGACAGAAGAAAACCGAATCGGCTATATTGCAGACTATCCTATTCTTGGAACTCCTGCGTCGGTAAATGCTTTTGCGCTCGGTGTAAGACTTGTAAATCCACGTGCTAAGGTATATCTTGACTGGTCAACTCTTAAAGGTAACAATCCTTTTGAACGATTTGCACGTCACGGTGTTGACCTTGTATCAAACAGAGATCTTACCGCTCCTGATATTAAAAGCCGTGAGTATGGTTTGTATGCTCAGTATGGTGATACAATATTCAACATTGCTATGCCTGTGTGGAACTGGGGCAAGCTTTATGAATCGCTTGTACGTTCAATTCTTAATGGTGCATGGAAAAACGATGAAAAGGACAATGGTGTTCATGCACTGAACTACTACTGGGGACTTTCATCAGAAGCAATTGAAGTTATCCACTCAAATAAAATCTCGTCGGGTATACGCCGTCTGATTAATATACTGAATGAAGATATAAAGTCGGGAAGATTAAGTCCTTTTGCAGGTGAAATTCACAATCAGAAGGGACAGCTTGTAAATGATGAAAAACACATTATGACACCGGAAGAAATAATCAATATGGATTGGTTTGTCGAAAATGTTTCGGGATATATCCCGGATATTTCTGAACTTGATGAAGGCTGTCATGAACTGATTTCACATCTCGGCGTTAAGCGTGACTAACGGAGGTTTATATGAAAATACTTACTATTTCTGATGAAGAATCCAAATATTTCTGGGACTACTACAAACCGGGAATGTTTGATGATATTGACCTTATTATTTCCTGCGGAGACCTTAACCCGAATTACCTTTCATTCATTGCAACGTTTGCTCATGCGCCTGTGCTTTATGTAAACGGAAATCACGACGGAAAACCGGGGACTCCTGAGCCTGAGGGCTGTTTCTGTATCGAAGATGAAATATTCGTTTTCAACGGCATAAGAATTCTCGGTCTCGGAGGGTCTATGCGCTATAACATAAACGGAAAAAATCAGTACTCCGAAAAGGAAATGTCTGCAAGAGTCAGGAAACTGCGTTTCAAGCTGTTTTTCAAAAAAGGATTTGATATTCTTGTTACTCATGCACCTGCATATCAGCTTAATGACGGTGATGATTTACCGCATAAGGGCTTTGATGTTTTCCGAAAACTCCTTGACAAGTATAAGCCTAAATATTTCATTCACGGACATATTCACCTTTCATACGGCGGCCGCTCTAAACGTGTTGACCAGTATAATGATACTACTGTTATAAATGCTTTCCAGAAATATATTTTTGATTATTAAGGCAATACCGCATAATTAATGTGTGAGTATTGCGAAGTAAATTTTTT
>JAKSQU010000064.1 GCA_024403965.1 Ruminococcus sp. | reverse complement strand
ATAAGCAAGAGAGTCAGAATAGGCATTGCACTTACGATATTCATTGCAACAGTTATACAGGTAATGTTTTCACCCGGCATTGCCGAGGCAGAAACACTTAAAGATGCTCTTTCCATTGCAAAGGCAAATGGTGAACATTTAAAGGGCGGCGGAGTTTTCGGCTCACTTATCGGCTATTTCATGCTGAATAAAATAGGTGTTGCAGGTTCAAGAATTATCACACTTCTTATACTTTTTGTACTCGGAATGGGTGTTTCGGGCAAGGGCGTGCTTGATATTTTCAATGGTGCGAAGAAAGCAGGCGACCGCCTTAAAGACAGCGGATATACTATTCCGTCCATCCAGAACATAGGCAACGGAATACAGAATCTCATTATGGGCAATGAATTTAATGATGAATTTATTCCCGATGATGACTATGATGATGACGATGAACAAAAGAGCAGAATAAGAAGAATAGTTTCAAAGCGCAAAAATGAAAGGGGAATATCGCTGAACAAGGAACCTGTTGAGGATTCACTTGATATTCCGATAGGCGACGAGGGACTTTCACTTCAGCCTGCTGATGATGATTTTGAAATATTTCCTGTTGATACACAGAAAATGGTTGAGGAAACAGCGGATATAAGCAGTTTTGCACCGCCTGATCCCGAACTTATGAAAGCACAGCCTGTCACAATTGAAGAAAATGACGTTCCCGAGATTGAAACAGAGCTTAATAAGTCGAATTACACACTTCCGCCGCTCACTTTGCTTGCAAAATCAGAAGTAAAAGTGAACAGAACTGAAGTCAGAATTCAGAATGAGGAAAAGGGAAAGCAGATTGTTCAGACTCTTAATGCTTTCGGTGTTGACGTAACTGTTGAAGACGCACTCAGAGGACCTTCAATCACAAGATTTGAGGTTAAACCGCAGGCTGGTGTAAAGGTTAGAAAAATCACAGGTCTTTCAGATGACCTTGCTTTAAGTCTTGCGGCACAGGGTGTAAGAATTGCCCCTGTTCCGGGAAAATCTGTAATCGGTATTGAGATTCCTAACGAAACAAAGGATATGGTATCACTCAGAGAAATCCTTTCAGATGATGAATTTCAGAATTCAAAGAGCAAGCTTGCATTTGCTGTCGGAAAGGATATCACAGGCAAGGCAAAAATCGGTGACATTGCAAAAATGCCGCACGTTATTATTGCAGGTACAACAGGTTCCGGTAAATCTGTCTGCACACGTTCAATCATTATGAGTATACTTTTCAATGCACATCCCGATGAAGTAAAGCTCATTCTTATTGACCCTAAAATCGTTGAATTCAAAGTATTTGAAGGTATTCCGCATCTTCTTATTCCTATAGTAACAGATGTCAAGAAAGCCGCAGGTGCGCTTGGCTGGGCAGTAAACGAAATGATGAGAAGATACAATATCTTCGCAGATGTCGGAGCAAATGACCTTAAATCCTATAATGAGCTTGCTCAGATGGATGAGGATATTGATAAAATGCCGCAGATTGTTGTATTCATCGACGAGCTTGCTGATATGATGCTTGTTGCAAAGAACGAGGTTGAAGATTCAATTCAGCGTCTTGCACAGATGGGACGTGCGGCAGGTATGCATCTTGTAGTAGCTACACAGCGTCCTACAACTGATGTAATCACAGGTATCATCAAGGCAAATATTCCGAGCCGAATTGCACTTTCAGTTAAGTCACAGGTTGACTCACGAACAATCATCGACTGTGCAGGTGCTGAAAAGTTACTCGGAAACGGTGATATGCTCTATATGCCGATAGGTGCAAGTGATCCTGTGAGAGTACAGGGATGTTTTGCATCAAACAAGGATATTTCAGCAACACTCAGCTTTATCAAGGCACAGTTTGAAGAGGTTACATATGATAACTCAATCATCGAGGCTGTTGAGTCATTTGTACCTGTCAGCAAGGGTGACCACGGAGATTCATCATATGACTCAGGAGTAGTCGAGGGCAGTGATGAAGATTATGTTGAGAGAGCAATAAAGGTTGCTGTTGATGCAGGACAGCTTTCAACATCAATGCTCCAGAGAAAACTCAAGCTCGGCTATGCGAGAGCCGCAAGAATTATGGATGAGCTTGAGGAAAGAGGCGTAATTGCACCAAGTGAAGGTGCAAAGCCGAGACGTGTTCTCATGTCAAGAATGCAGTATGATGAACGCAGAACGAGAATGGAAATGGAATGATTTCATGTACGACAAATTTCTCCCGATAACAAAAAAGGAAATGGACGAGCTCGGTATAGAGCAGTTTGATTTCATATACATAACGGGTGATGCCTATGTAGACCACCCAAGCTTTGGTGCGGCTATAGTAACAAGACTTATCGAGTCCATGGGCTTTACTGTGGGAATTATCTCACAGCCCGACTGGCATACAGACAGGGATTTTGCACGTTTCGGAAGACCTAAGTATGCATTTCTTGTAACATCAGGAAATATCGACTCAATGGTTGCACATTATACAGCCGCAAAAAGAAAGCGTTCAGACGATGCCTATACAGCAGGCGGAGTCGGCGGAAAAAGACCAGACAGGGCAGTAATTGTGTACTGTCAGAAATTAAGGGAATATTTCGGAGATGTTCCGATTGCAATAGGCGGACTTGAGGCGTGTCTGCGACGATTTGCACATTATGATTACTGGGACGATGCAGTAAGACCGTCGGTGCTTGCAGACAGCGGAGCAGATATTCTCATGTACGGCATGGGCGAACATCAGATACAGGAACTCTGTACACGTCTGGCAGACGGCGAAAATATAAAGGATATTCACGATATCCGGGGAACATGCTATATGACAGAACCTGTGAATACACCTTTAGGTGCGGCACAGTGTCCGTCATTTGAACAGGTAAGGGACAATAAGACAGAGTATGCAAAGGCAACTAAAATTCAGTATGACTGGCAGGATGAGGTTTACGGAAAGACAATAATTCAGCGTCACGGAAAGCTTATGCTTGTACAGAATCCGCCTGCATACAGCCTTACCACCGAGGAACTTGATAAAATCTATGAACTTCCTTTTACAAGAAAATATCATCCGTCATACGAATCACTCGGCGGAGTACCGGGAATAGAGGAAGTACGTTTTTCAATCACACACAACAGAGGATGCTTTGGTTACTGCAATTTCTGTTCGATAGCACTTCACCAGGGACGCAGAGTAACATGCAGAAGTGAAGAATCAGTACTTAAAGAGGCTGAAAGAATTACACAGATGCCCGATTTCAAGGGATATATCCATGACGTAGGCGGACCTACAGCGAATTTCCGCAGAACATCATGTGACAAACAGCTTGACAAGGGACTTTGCATGGGTAAAAAATGTCTTGCGCCGACACCATGTCCGGCACTTAAGGTTGACCATACAGAATACCTTGAAATGCTCAGAAAGCTGAGAAAAATCAAGGGAGTAAAAAGAGTTTTCATCCGTTCGGGAATACGCTATGACTACCTTATTGAAGATAAAGACGATAAGTTTATGCGTGAACTGATAAAGCACCATGTAAGCGGACAGCTTAAAGTTGCTCCCGAGCACTGTTCAGCGGCTGTACTTGACAAAATGGGCAAGCCGCACATGGAGGCATACAAGCGTTTTCAGAAACGATTTTACGAGATAACAAAGGGGATGGGAAAGGAACAGTATCTTGTACCTTATCTCATGTCATCACATCCGGGAAGTACACTGAATGAGGCGATAGAGCTTTCACTTTTCCTTAAAGAGAACAAAATCAGACCGGAACAGGTACAGGATTTTTACCCTACTCCGGGTACAATTTCAACATGTATGTTCTATACAGAGCTTGACCCTTATACAATGGAAAAGGTATATGTTCCGAAAACACCGAAGGAAAAAGCAATGCAGAGAGCACTTCTTCAGTATTTCAGACCGCAGAACAGGGAAATAGTTCTTGAGGCGCTGAAAAAGGCTAACAGACGTGATTTAATCGGTACATCACCGAAATGTCTTGTTGCTGATGACAGACCGACAGAAAATTCAAACAGCAGAAAGCCGAACAGAAATGCCGATCAGAACAGAAACGGCAGACCTGTGAAAAATGAAAGATTCGGCAAAAACACAGGCAAAGGCAAAAGACCGAGATGAAAAGATTTCTGCTGATACTTGCAGTTACTGCCGCATTGTTTTCAGCCGTATTCATTTACAGAAAAAGCAGTGAAATACCTGTCGGAACAGATGGTCTTTACGTTCATTTCATAGATGTGGGACAGGGCGACTGTGAACTTGTAATCTGCGGTGACAAAACAATGCTGATAGACTGCGGAGAAGAATCACAGGCGGCAAGGGTGATTTCATATCTTAGAAATCTTCATATAAAAAAGCTTGATTATATAATCGCAACACATCCGCATTCAGACCATATGGGCGGAATGTACAGGATAATCGAGAATTTCTATGTTGATGAGATATATTTTCCCGATGTGCCGAATAAGGATATTCCGACACAGCAGTTTTTTATGAAATTTCTTGATGCCTGTGATACATACGGAGTTAAGCTGAAACAGGCGAAAATCGGCGGAAAAATCAGTTTAGGCGATGCAAAGGCAAAATTTATCGCACCATGCAGAAATCAATATGAAAATATGAATGATTATTCAGCCGCAGTTATTCTGAAATACGGAAAAACAAGCTTTTTTATGGGCGGCGACGCTGAAACCGAATCCGAAAATGATATGCTTATGAGCAGAAAGCTTGAAAAGGTGAATGTCTATAAAGCAAGTCATCACGGCAGTGACAGTTCGGGCAGTAAGGATTTTCTGAATGTGCTGAAACCCGATGCTGTGGTAATTTCCTGTGGTGCGGATAATCCTTATGGTCATCCGTCGGCAAAGGCGCTGAGAAGAATAAAAAAGCATACAGACAACATTTACCGCACTGATATATGCGGCGATATCACAGCATATTCAGACGGAAACGAAATATCATTCACATTTCAGAGGGAAAACCGATGATTATACTTGACAGATTTGAATGTGAAACAGCTGTAATCGAAACTGAAAACGGAATGATAAATGTTCCGAAATCGTGCATAGCTGATAATACAGAAGAAGGAGATGTGCTTTTGCTGAAAGACGGAAAGTACATTCCCGATAAAAAAGCAACAAAAGAAAGGCGGAATGCAGTTTCTGAAAAACTGCTGAAATTATGGCAGATGTAATTATAATAGGCGGCGGTGCGGCAGGATGCTTTGCGGCAGTGCAGTGTGCAAGATACGGCAAAAGTGTTCTGCTTTTCGAGAAAAACGAAAAGCTTGGCAGAAAACTTCGAATCACAGGCAAAGGCAGATGCAATGTAACAAACAACAGCACAGCCGAAGAGCATATGAAAAATATCCCTGTAAATCCGAGATTTCTCTACAGCTCATTTTCAAATCTTGATGCACAGGATACAATGGATTTTTTTGAACAGCTTGGAGTACCGCTTAAAACAGAGCGTGGCAACAGAGTTTTTCCGATAAGTGACAATGCAAATGATATTGCAGATGCACTTGCATATGAAATGAAAAATCTTGGAGTTGAAGTAATACACAAGGGCGTTTCAAAGCTGATTACAGCAGACGGAGCGGTTAAGGGAGTCCGTGCAGGCGGCAGGGATTATAATGCAGAGTCTGTGCTGATAGCCTGCGGCGGAAAATCATATCCTAACACAGGTTCAACAGGTGACGGATATACATTTGCCGAAAGTGTCGGACATACTGTAACTGAACTTAAACCGAGCCTTGTGCCCCTTGTTTCACCCGATAAATACTGTGCAGAGCTTATGGGACTTTCACTCAGAAACGTAACTCTTAAACTTCTTGACGGAGAAAAGGTGATTTACAGCGAATTAGGAGAAATGCTGTTTACGCATTTCGGAGTTTCGGGACCGCTTGTGCTGAGTGCAAGCTCACATATAAGGGATATGAAACCGAACAGATATACTATAAGAATAGACCTTAAACCCGCACTTACACCCGAACAGCTTGACGCAAGAATACAGCGTGATTTCGCAGAAAATCTCAACAGAGATTTCTCAAACGGCATAAGAAAATTACTTCCGTCAAAGCTGATACCTGTTGCAGTAAAGCTTTCGGGAATTTCGCCCGAACAGAAGATAAACGGCATAACAAAGGAACAGCGCAAAGCATTCGGCGAGCTTATCAAGAATTTCCCTGTGAGAGTATCGGGATTCCGTCCGATAGATGAAGCGATAATCACAAGCGGCGGAGTATCTGTAAAGGAGATTAACCCGAAAACAATGGAATCCAAACTGATAAGCGGACTTTATTTTGCAGGTGAAGTAATAGACGTTGACGCATACACAGGCGGATTTAATTTGCAGATAGCATTTTCAACAGCCTATACCGCCGCAGTAAATATGTAATGCCATGGAAAAGATAAAAGACAGGGAACGCTTTTTGTTCCGATATGTATTTGAATTTGTAGTTGCAGGCTTTGTTGGATGGATTTACGAAGTAGCAACAGTATGGATAATGTGGCATTATTTCTCAAACAGGGGAATACTTCATCTTCCTATAGTGCCGATTTATTCGGTGGGAGCGTTTTTACTGCTGATAAATAAAAAAAAAAAACTGAATCCGGTAATTCTGTTTCTTTCGGCGGTAGTGATAACAACAGTTTTTGAACTTGGTTCATCATATCTGCTTGAATTCATATTCCACAAGCAGTTCTGGACATATGAAACATGGTGGTTTTCGATACTTGACAGGTCAAGCCTTGTATCAAGTGCGATATTCGGACTTATGGCGGTGCTGTATTTCTACGGACTTCATCCGCTGTCTGAGAAAATAAGCAGAAAAGTACCGAAAAAGGTCTGCATTATAATAAGTATAACAGTAACAGCAGTAATTCTTACGGATTTGATAATATCCGTAACAGCACTGCTGAGATAAAGGAGTTAAATGACATGAGTACAGTAAACATTGCAATCGACGGACCTGCAGGTGCAGGAAAAAGTACAATCGCAAAAATGGTATCAGCAAAGCTTGGCTATATTTATGTTGATACAGGTGCATTGTACAGAACAATTGCGCTTTTCATCACAGAAAACAGCATTGCAGATGAAGACATTGAAAAGTCACTTGAAAAAGCAGACGTTTCACTTAAATTCATTGACGGCGCACAGAGAGTATTCTTGGGTGACAGAGATGTATCAGATGTTATCAGAACACCTGAGATTTCAATGGCGGCATCAAGAACATCAGCAATTCCTGCTGTAAGAAAGTATCTTTTCGGCACACAGCAGAAAATTGCGGCAGAGAACAATGTAATCATGGACGGACGTGATATCGGTACAGTAGTTCTTCCGAATGCAGATGTAAAGATTTTCCTTACAGCATCAGCAGAAGAAAGAGCAAACCGCAGATACAAGGAACTTTCAGAAAAACCGAACTGTCCGGCATATCAGGAAATTCTTGATGATATAATCAAGCGTGACTATCAGGATATGCACAGAGAAACAGCACCGCTTAAACAGGCAGATGATGCGGTGCTTGTTGACACAACAACACTTAACCTTGAACAGTCAGCTGATGAAATCGTAAGAATAATTACTGAAAAAACAGGCGGTGCAGTTTAATTATGTATGAATTTATCAAGTTTATATTAAGAGTATTTTTCAGAATAGCGTTCAGCGTGAAGGTTGAAGGAAGAGAAAATATTCCAAAGGATACACCTGTTTTGTATGTCTGCAATCACAGGTCAAACATTGATCCGCCGCTTGTAGGTTCATTTGCAAGGGGCAGTCTTGCGCTCATGGCAAAGGAAGAACTTTTCAGAAACAAGTTTTTCGGATGGCTTATTACTAAACTCGGAGCATTCCCTGTTTCACGCGGAAAAGGCGATACAGCGGTAATTGATACAGCAGTCGAAAGATTACAGGAGCGCAGTCTGTTTATGTTTCCCGAAGGCACACGTTCAAAGGACGGCAAGGTACACAAGGGACACACAGGTGCGGCGCTTGTTGCGGCAAAGTCAGGCAGACAGGTTCTTCCGTGCGGAATAATTTTCGGACCAAAGCTTAAATTCCGCAGTAAAATCAGAGTAATCTACGGCAAACCGATTGACACAGCAGAATATGTTGAGTCATCTGAAAATCCGAATCCGAGACAGCTTGTTAAACTGAAAAATCGTTACATGGACGATATCAAGGGACTGGTTGAAGAAGAAACAATGAAACTTTTTGAAGGCTGGGAGCCTGCAAAAATTGAAATGAAGGAAGAAAAAGCCGATGAGTAAGGTAACAGTTGCAAAATCAGCAGGATTCTGTTTCGGAGTAGACAGAGCCGTAAAAATGGTTTACGGCGAGCTTGAAAACAATACAAGAGTAGCAACACTCGGACCTATCATTCATAATCAGGATGTTGTAAACGATATGAATGAAAAGGGCGCAAGAATCATTGAAAGCGTAAGTGAACTTGAACCCGATGAAACAGTAGTGATACGTTCACACGGAGTCGGACGAAAAATTTATGAAGAAATTGCAGAAAAGGGTAACAAGATGCTTGACGCAACCTGCCCCTTTGTTGCACGAATTCACAAGATTGTAGCCGAAAAAACAGCGGAAGGATATTTTATACTCATTGCGGGTGATAAGAATCATCCAGAGGTGCAGGGAATTGTCGGTCATTGTGACGAAAATTATCAAGTTTTCAAAGATGTTTTTGAGCTTAATGCTTTTTTTGAAAAAGAATACAAAAAAATCAAAAAAAAGCTTGCAATTGTCGCTCAAACGACGTATAATATTGTAGTATGGAGTGAGTGTATAAACTCGATTCCGAAGGACGATGAAAACATCGTTATCTTTGATACAATCTGTAATGCTACTGAGGCGAGACAGTCCGATGCGGCTGAGCTTGCAAAAGGTTCGGATATTATGCTTGTTGTAGGCGGCAGACACAGTTCAAACACAGTTAAGCTGTATGAAGTATGCAGCAGATACTGCAAGACGTATCATATCGAGAATTCAGAAGAGTTAAAGCACTTGCAGTTACCCGAATCCGAAAGAATAGGGATAACAGCCGGGGCATCCACACCGGCATACATCATCAAGGAGGTTGAAAGCAAAATGGCTGAAAACATTAATTTAGCAAATCAGGATGAGGAGTTTGACTTTGCTCAGGCAATTGACGAGTCATTCAAAAAAATACATACAGGGGAGAAAGTAAAAGCTACAGTTGTTGCTGTTAACAATACAGAGGTTATCGTTGATCTCGGTACAAAGCATACAGGTTACGTTAGTCTTGATGATCTTACAGATGATCCTTCAAAGAAGCCAAGCGATATCGTTTCTGTAGGCGATGAAATTGATCTTGTTGTAATCAAGGTAAACGATGCAGAAGGTACTGCAGCACTTTCAAAGAGAAAGGTTGACGAGCAGGCTGGCTTTGAGAAGATCGTTAAGGCTTCAGAAGAAGGTACAGTTCTCGAAGGTATCGTACAGCACGTTGTTAACAAGGGTATCACACTTACAGCTTTCGGCGTAAGAGTATTTATCCCTGCATCACTCACAGGTCTTCCAAGAGGCGCAGAACTCGAGCAGCTTCTTAAGAAGAAGGTTGAATTCCAGGTTATCGAAGTAACTGAAGGCAGAAAGAGAGCAGTTGGTTCAATCAAGGCTGTTCAGGCTGCTAAGAGAGCTGAAGCTGTTGCTAAGTTCTGGGAAACTGCTGAAGTTGGCGCAACATACACAGGTAAGGTTAAGTCACTTACAAGCTTTGGCGCATTCGTTGATCTCGGCGGTATCGATGGCATGGTTCACATTTCTGAACTTTCATGGAAGAGAATCAAGCACCCAAGTGAAGTTGTAAGCGTTGGCGATACACTTGAAGTTTACATCAAGGAACTCGACAAGGAAGCTAACAGAATCTCACTCGGATACAAGAAGACAGAAGACGATCCATGGGTTATCTTCCAGTCACAGTATGAGGTAGGAAGCACAGCTAAGGCTACAATCGTTTCAACAACAACATTTGGTGCTTTCGCTCAGATTATCGATGGAATTGATGGTCTTATCCACATTTCACAGATCTCAACTGAAAAGGTAGAAAACGTTAAGGACGTTCTTTCAGTAGGTCAGGAAGTTGATGTTAAGATTGTTGATATCGATACAGATTCTAAGAGAATCAGCCTTTCAATGCGTGCTCTTCTCGAAGATGACGCTGACGAAACAGCTGAAGATGCTGAATAATTAAAACAACCATTCAAGGCTGTACCGAAAGGTACAGCCTTTTGTTATTGCGTACAATATATGCTGACATAAATTGTGCATAATGTCAGTTTAATGGTTAAATGCTTGACAAAGCCGAGTATTTGATGTAAAGTAATATTGAATAGGTGTGCTTACTCACGCCTAAAATTATACGAGAGGGGTATATTAAAATGATTTTTAAGAAAATGACAGCTGCATTATCTGCAATTGCTATGACAGCTACAATGGCTGCATACTATCCGACAGCTGAAAATGCATCTGTAACAACTGCGGCATCTTCATATAATTATGGGGAAGCACTCCAGAAGTCAATGTTCTTCTATGAGGTACAGCAGTCAGGTGTTCTTCCTGAATGGAACAGCGTTTCATGGAGAGCAAATTCCATGGTTGACGAGGATGGAAAAGAAACTGATGTAGTACCGGGCGGCTGGTATGATGCCGGTGACCATTTCAAGTTCACACTTACAAATGCATATTCAGCATCTGTTCTTGCATGGGGATATATCGCATACAAGGATGCTGTTGATAAGGCAGGACTCGGCGAAACCTACAGAAACAATCTCCAGTGGGGACTTGATTATATTATGCAGTGCTACAGAGACGGCAAAGTTATCGGTACAATCGGTGACTTTGAAGGCGGCTCTACTGATCATAACATCTGGTGTTCAGCAGAAGTATATCTCAGAAAGCATCATCTTAATAATGGTGAATGGACACGTCCTTATGATGTAATCGCTGATTCATGTACAATGGGACTTTGTGCTGCTGCACTTGCACAGGGCTACATTATATTTAAGGATACTCAGCCGGATAAGGCTGCAGCTTATCTCAAACAGGCAAAAACTTATTTTGAGGCAGCTGATAAATTAAGAGACAACGAAAATGGTGCTATGAGCAGCATGTATAATCCAAGTTCATGGGTTGATGACTGTATGTACGCTGCAAACTGGCTCTATATGGCAACAGATGACAGCTCTTATCTTGATAAAATCAAGTCAGACTATATTCCGGAATTCCCGACAGAACAGCAGGCAGATCAGAGAAAGTTCACATGGGGATTCTGCTGGGATGATACATCACAGGCAGCTGCACTTCTTTATGCTATAAATACAGATGATAAGGAATGGATTGAACACGTTTCACATCATCTTGATTACTGGATTGACGGTTACGGCGGAAAGAAGGTAGATTACACACCTGACGGACTTGCATACCTTATGAACTGGGGTTCATGCCGTCACGCAGCAAACACAGCATTTATTGCAAAAATTGCATCAGATACAATTTTCAAGAGCGATTCATCACTTTCAAAGAAATATG
>JAKSQU010000063.1 GCA_024403965.1 Ruminococcus sp. | reverse complement strand
ATACAAGTCCGCCTGTATCTGATGAGTTTTCGTTAAAGCACCAGAATGTATGGTGAATGCGCTTGTCAATCATGTAGTCACGGATTTCCTTGAGCCAGTGACGGTTTTCACCTGTCTTGTCATGCTCATCGTCAACCCAGCCGCCCCATTCTCCCATGAGAAGCGGAGAGATTTTTTCTTCAACAAGGTAAGCCCATGTATCATACCAGTAGTCTTCAAGGAGAGTTTCTCTTGAGAATGTCTTGTCTTCATCAAGATAGAACCAGTCCTGTGCCCATACTTCCGGACCATAATCGTGCGGTGAGTAAACAAGCTGACTCTGATGTTCACCAAGGTCTACAGGGAACTCTCTTGCTCCTCTGAAATTAGCTCCCCACCATGCTCCGTAGTAAGGACTCCATGGATAACGTGTATAGTCAACTGAATGTGATGCCCAGCTTTCACCTTCTTCAAATTTAGGATATACCTCGATACCTTCTACCATAATAAGAAGATTCGGATTCTGGTCAAGGCATGCTTTTGCTCCACGCTCTGCGGCATAGCGCCAGTTATTTTCATCTGATGAACCGTCCCACTTTGCAAATATTCCGTCATCTGTCTTTCCGTGCGGCTCATTTTTAAGGTCGATAGCTATAACTGTATCGTCATCCTTATAATAATCTGCAAACCATGCAAGAGCCTCAAGCCAGTCATCTGTGCTGTAATTCGGATCATACCAAAGTGCATAGTTATGACCCGCTGCATTTGTTGTTGCACTGTGAATATCCATCATAATCTTGATACCGTTTTCACGGCACCATTTAACTACCTGATTCCAGATATCAAAGCTGTACATAGGTGTACCGCCTTCAACTCCTTCGAGTGTAAGCTCTGGATTTTCATACTCGTTGAGCTTGATAATCGGATCCGGTTCACCATTCTTCCACTGGAGAAGAATCTGTGTTGACATAGGAACACGGAGAAGATTGAATCCGTGATCTGCGATAAGATCGAGACAATGATGAACATTTGCTGACCATGCACCGTCAAAAATCTGACTTCCTACGTTGTAGCCAAACCAGTTAACACCTGTCATCCATACTGGATTTCCGTCCATATCAACTACTTCTGCATTTTCATTTACATGAAGCCAGTCGTCATGGTACTCGTCAGGTGCCGCATCTGCTTTGTTCGGATTTGAAAATGATGCTGATGCCGGTACACTGAGCATTGCAACGGCTGATAATATAGCCGCTGTCTTTTTTAATATTGATTTTGCCATAATAAATTACCCCTCTCGTAATCGTTTATTTTTCGGCAATCTCATTATACAATATATTTCAATATATGTCAATAAAAATCAGCTCAATTAATCATTTTTTCCCTTAATTCGCTTAAAAGTTTTTTCTCTCTGCGTGATACCTGTACCTGTGTCATTCCTAAGGCTTGCGCTGTTTTCGTTTGTGTAAGCTCACGGAAGTATCTTAATTCAAGAAGTGCCCTGTCTCTTTTTTCAAGTTCTCCCATAAGCTGACGCAGTGCAAGTTTATCTGTTATATCTTCGTCATGCGGTTCTGACGGTATATCTGTCTGTCCTTCGTCTTCATATGCTGTAAGCGATATTACAGGCTGACTCACACATAATGCCGCTGATACGTTTTCTTCTGATTCTCCCGAAATTTCTGACAGTTCCGATATCGTCGGTTCTCTCATTTCCTTTTGTTTAAACTCTTCACATATTTTCTGTAATCTCTGAGAAAGTTCCTTTAATCCTCTGCTTACTCTTACTGCACCGCCGTCACGGAATATTCTTTTTATTTCACCGATTATAACAGGTACGGCATAAGTGGAAAACTTTACTCCCCTTTCTGTATCAAATGACCTTACTGCTTTAAGCAGTCCCAGACAGCCTGTTGAGTAAAGTTCTTCATACTCCACACCACGACCACGAAATCTGTTTGCACAAAGATGTACAAGTCCGAGATTATTTTCAGCAAGCGGTCTTTTGTTTTCACTCTCCATCTGCTGATAACTTCTTTCTCATTATTACTGTTGTACCCTTATTCTTTTTGCTTTTTACCGTAAGTTTGTCTGTAAATGACTGCATTACGGAAAAACCAAGTCCTGAGCGTTCTTCCTCCGGTGCTGTTGTAAAAAGCGGTTCCATTGCCTGTTTTATATCATCTATGCCACATCCCTTATCCTTTATTTTTATGTAGATTTCCCTATTTGGCAACAGACGTGCTGTAATTTCGATTTTACCTTTGCTGTTTCTGTAGCCGTGTACTATTGAATTGGTCACTGCCTCTGATACTGCTGTTCTTATATCTGATAATTCTTCTACTGTTGGATTAAGCTGTACAAGAAACGATGATACTACCGCTCTTGCCGTACTTTCGTTTACAGAATGAGACGGCATTGAAAATTTTATTTCATTCAGTATTTCCATTTTTTACCTCCGTTAAACTATTGTTACTATTCGTTCAATTCCCGACAGATGCAGTACTCTTTTTATGTACGGCTGTGGACTTTGCACCGTCAGCTTTCCTCCGCATTCATTCATAAGTCTGCACCTTCCCATTATTAATCCTATTCCCGAACTGTCCATAAACGTTATTGCACTCATATCCATTACAAGCTCTGTTGGTCTTTGGTTTATAATATGTCTGTCAAGCTCTTCTCTGAGCTGTCTGGCGTTGTGATGGTCTATTTCTCCGCTGAGATGTGCAACAGATGAGCCGTTTTCATTTGTAATTTCCATTTTCGGTTACCTCCTTTTTCTGTATTATAGCATTTTCTATGCGTGAAATATGTCATAAACTGATGCCTTATTTATTCTTTTTTATATCTATATTCAATCAAAATTACTTGAAATATGTCTGATAGTGTGGTATAATGATATTATTATTAACCTAAAAGGAGTTTTATTATGAATATAAAAAAGATAATGAGCAAAATGACTCTTGAAGAAAAAGCGTCACTTCTCTCCGGCAGTGATTTCTGGCATACAAAGTCTGTTGAACGTCTCGGTATTCCTCAGATGATGATGAGTGACGGACCTCACGGACTCAGAAAACAGCGTGTTGATGACGAAAATGCAGGTGTAAATGAAAGCATTAAGTCTGTTTGTTTCCCTACTGCATGTACTCTTGCATGTTCTTTCGACAGAGACCTTATTTACCGCATGGGACAGGCTATCGGTAATGAATGTCAGGCTGAAAATGTCGGTGTTATTCTCGGACCTGGTGCTAACATAAAGCGTTCACCTCTATGCGGACGTAACTTTGAATACTTTTCAGAAGACCCTTTCCTTGCATCTAATATTGCCGCAAGTCATATTAAGGGCGTTCAGAGTAAAAAAATCGGCACAAGCTTAAAGCATTTTGCCGCAAACAATCAGGAAAACCGCCGTATGAGCGTTTCTGAGGAAATTGATGAAAGAACTCTCAACGAAATCTATCTTGCCGCATTTGAAGGTGCTGTCCGTGATGCAAAGCCTTATACTCTTATGTGTTCGTATAACAGAATCAATGGTACATACTCTTCTGAAAACAAGCGACTTTTAACTGATATTCTCCGTAACAAGTGGGGTTTTGAAGGTCTTGTTATGAGTGACTGGGGTGCTGTAAATCAGCGTCCTAAGGGTGTTGCCGCTGGTCTTGACCTTGAAATGCCGTCAAGCGGAGGAGTTAATGATGCTAAAATCGTTGAGGCTGTAAAGAAAGGCACTCTCTCAGAAGAAGATGTTAATTTATGCTGTGAAAGAGTTCTTACTATGGTTGACAACTATTACAGCGGTCGTGACGAAAATGCTGTATGGGATAAGGATGCTGACCATGCACTTGCTGTTGAAATTGCCGCTCAGTCTATGGTTCTTCTTAAAAATGATGACAGAATTCTTCCGCTCAGCAAGAAAAGCAAGGTTGCTTTCATAGGAAAATTTGCCGCAGAACCACGTTTTCAGGGCAGCGGAAGTTCTCATATCAATGCTTTCAAGGTTTCAGACGCTCTTTCTGCGGCTGAAAAATATGCTGATATTTCTTATGCACAGGGTTATGTTACCGAAGATGACAAGATTGATACCGCTCTCATAAATGAGGCTGTTGAACTTGCTCAGAATTCAGATGTTGCTGTTGTTTTTGCAGGTCTTACTGATTTATTTGAATCAGAGGGATTTGACAGAAGTCACATGGGTATGCCTGAGTGTCAGAATGAACTTATCAGACGTGTTGCGGCTGTTCAGCCAAATACTGTTGTTGTCCTTCATAATGGTTCTCCTGTTGAAATGCCCTGGATTGAAAATGTCAAGGGTATTCTTGAAACTTATCTCGGCGGACAGGGTGTCGGTGAGGCTGTATGTGAAATTCTCTTCGGCAAGGTTAATCCAAGCGGTAAGCTTGCTGAAACTTTCCCGAAAAAGCTTTCTGATAATCCGTCTTATCTCAGTTTCCCAGGTGAAGGCGATTATGTCCGCTACAGCGAAGGTATTTTCGTCGGCTACAGATATTACGATTTCAAGGAAATGGATGTTCTTTTCCCGTTCGGATATGGTCTTTCATATACAACCTTTGCATACTCTGATTTAAAGCTGTATGCTAAGAATATTACCGATAAGGATACTCTTACTGTTTCTGTTACTGTAAGAAATACAGGTCATGTTGCAGGCCGTGAAGTTGTTCAGCTTTATGTCCGTGATGTTGAAAGCTCTGTTATCCGTCCTGTCAAGGAGCTTAAGGGATTTGAAAAAATCGAGCTTGCTCCGGGCGAATCAAAGGTTATTGTATTCAATCTTGACAGACGTGCTTTCGCTTTCTACAGTGACAAGACTCATGACTGGTTTGTTGAAAGCGGTGACTTTGAAATCATGATAGGTAGTTCATCAAGAGACATCAAGCTTTCTCAGATGATTCATGTTGAATCAAGCGACAGATTCCCGTTTGTATGTACTCCTAACACTACTATGGGTGATATTTTCAAACTCAAAAACGGTCACAAGTATCTCGAAAAATTCGTAAAGAATTTTGCTGATAATCTTGATACTGAATCTGATAATGAAGTACTCGGTGCCGCAACTAAGTTAATGATGGAAGCTCAGCTCAGAGATAATCCGCTCAGAGTTATGGTAAGCTTTTCTGACGGCAATATCACTCATGAAGATGTTGAAGAAATATGCAAAAAAATCAACGCTGAGCTTTGTGGTAAACTCGATAACTAAAAAATATCGTACAAATAAAAATATGACATTATCTTTCTAAAACACTTGACATTACAGCATATTTATAGTAATATAATGATATCTTATTAATGGAGTTGATTATTATGCTCAAAAGTAAAGGTTATTTAAAAGGTATCAATCTCGGCGGCTGGCTTTCTCAGTGTGACTACAGTGAGGACAGACTTAATAACTTTATGACAGAGCCTGATTTTGAAATAATTTCTTCATGGGGTTTTGACCATGTTCGTATTCCGTTTGATTATAATGTTATTCAGAATGAAGACGGCTCTCCTGTTGAAGATGGTTACGCAAGAATTGACAAGGCGATTTCATATGCCCGTAAATATGGTCTGAAGGTTGTTCTTGACCTTCATAAAACAGCTGGTTTTTCATTTGATGTCGGTGAGGGCGAAAAAGGTTTCTTCGACAGCGAAGAATATCAGGAGAAATTCTATCTCATATGGGATGAAGTTGCTAAAAGATACGGCACTCAGACTGATGACATCATTTTTGAACTTCTCAATGAAGTAACAGATGCTGAATTTATCGATTCATGGAATCGAATTGTAAAAAAATGCATGGCAAGAATTCGTAAATATGCTCCCGATATGCTCGTTATCGTCGGAAGTTACAACAATAACGCCGCTGATACTGTTCAGTATCTTGATGCTCCTTACGATGATAAAGTAGTTTATACTTTCCATTGCTATGAGCCTTTAAAGTTTACTCATCAGGGGGCTTACTGGACAGATAAAATCATCCCTGAAGAAAGAGTTGCTTTTGAAGAAAGCGGTACAACTGAAGAATATTTTGAAAATCTTTTCTCTACTGCTTTTGAAAAAGCCGCAAAACACGGTGCAGATTTATACTGCGGTGAATACGGCATGATTGATATTGTTAATGCTGATGATTCTCTTAAATGGTTTAAGGTTATTCAGAAGGTATTTGAAAAACACAATGTTTCACGCTGTGTATGGACTTACAAGGAAATGGACTTTGGTCTTTCTGATTCAAGATTTGACGGCAGACGTGAAGAATTAATCGCAAGTATATAAAAATATTGGAGAACGCTTATTACGTTCTCCATTTTTTTGTATAATAAAAAAACTCCGAAGTCATTTTCAGACTTCGGAGTAATTTTTTTAGTCAACAAGTGTAGGATTGAAATCTTCTTCCCATGGAAGTCCCCATTTATTGAGTGCTTCCATAAACGGATCAGGATCAAATTCTTCTATGTTATATACGCCTGCTTTGTTCCATGTGCCGTTCATAATCATCATTGCACCTATCATTGCAGGTACACCTGTTGTATATGAAATTGCCTGTGAGCCAACTTCCTTATAGCATTCCTGATGGTCGCAGATGTTGTAAAGATAATATGTCTTGTCCTTGCCGTCCTTTTTACCTGTGAAGATACAGCCGATATTTGTCTTGCCTACTGTTCTCGGACCAAGTGATGCAGGATCAGGAAGTACTGCCTTTAAGAACTGGAGCGGTACTATTTCCTTGCCTTCATACATTATAGGCTCGATTGATGTCATTCCTACGTTTTCAAGACACTTGAGATGTGTGAGATAGCTCTGTCCAAATGTCATGAAGAAACGGATTCTTTTTATACCCTTGATATTGAGAGCAAGTGATTCGAGCTCTTCGTGGTGGAGAAGATACATGTCCTTTTCGCCTACACCCTTGAAATTGTATACTCTCTTGATTTCCATAGGCTCTGTTTCTACCCACTTGCCGTCTTCAATATAGCTTCCCTTTGCTGATACTTCACGGATGTTGATTTCCGGATTGAAGTTTGTTGCAAACGGATATCCATGGTCACCGCCGTTGCAGTCAAGAATATCAATATAGTTGATTTCATCAAATTCGTGTTTCATTGCATATGCTGAGAATACACCTGTTACACCCGGATCAAATCCACTGCCGAGAAGTGCTGTAATTCCTGCCTTCTCAAACTTTTCACGGTATGCCCACTGCCACTTGTACTCAAACTTTGCTGTATCAAGCGGTTCATAGTTTGCTGTATCTACATAGTGTGTCTTTGTTGCAAGACATGCATCCATGATTGTTAAATCCTGATATGGAAGTGCAAGGTTAAGAACTACATCCGGCTTGTAGCTTTCGATAAGTGCGATAAGTTCATCAACATTATCAGCATTTACCTGTGCTGTTTCGATCACTGTCTTTGTTGTCGGCTGAAGTTTTTCCTTGAGAGCATCACACTTTGACTTTGTTCTGCTGGCAATCATTATGCCTTCAAATACTTCGCTGTTCTGACAGCACTTGTGAATTGCTACTGATGCAACACCGCCGCATCCGATAATCATACATTTTTTCATTTTAATTTACTCCTTTTCTAATTACTATCTGCTTCAAATTTAACTGTACCATAACGCGAACCTTTGACTGTTATTACAGTAAAAATAATAAGTACAATAACAAACAATGCTATAAATTTAAACATTTGATAATTGTGATTCAATAAATCCTTCATAAGAACTACATCTGTATTTTGTGGATTTACATATATATCTACATTATCACCTATTGAGTATTTGGGCATATCCTCCACAAGAGAATTTGATTTTGACTGATATACATTTCCGTTATACTCGAATTCTACTATAGTACGATAATAGTCGCCAACATGACTTTCTTCTTTAATATTATCAACTACAACTGCTGTACATGGGATTGTATACTCTTTTTTATATTGAACTGATAAAGCAATATTAACCACTAAAACTATGATCAGTAAAATAATCGGAAAAATAAAGAGTATTCCTATAAAGATTGTAAGTAGTTTATTATATAATTTCATACGCTTTTAACCTTATGATAATGCAAGCAGCATTTCTCTGATAACCTTGCATGCTACTGCGGTAGACACTCCGCTCTGGTCATACTGCGGACTAAGTTCATTTACATCACAGCCGATTATATTCAGCTTACTGCAGACAAGTGTAATGGCTTTTCTGAGTTCTTCAAAAGTTACTCCGCCTGCCTCTGGTGTACCTGTTCCAGGGAAAATTGACGGATCAAGTACATCAAGGTCAAGTGTGAAATAAACGTTTTTGCCTTTCAGTTTCTCAACTGTTTCTTCAAGTCCTTCAAAATTAAACTTGTGCATTTCTGTATGTTCGTCTGCAAAAACAAATTCTTCTCTGTCACCGCTTCTGATTCCGAACTGGAAAATGTGATCATCTCCTGTAAGTTCATAGCATCTGCGAAGTACACAGGCGTGTGAAAGCTTTTGTCCGAGATAATCATCTCTTAAATCGGCATGTGCATCAAAATGGATTATATATACGTCATCATACTTTTCCTTGACTGCCATAAACTGTCCGAGTGTTACAAGATGTTCGCCGCCTATCATAAACGGAATTTTTCCGTCTGAAAGTATCTGGTCACTTCTCATTGCTATATCAGCCACTACTCTTGTTGTACTGCCGAACGGAAGTTCAAGGTCTCCGCTGTCAAAATAACTGTAGTCTGTCATATCTTTATTCTGATATGGACTGTAGGTTTCTATTCCAAAGCTTTCGTTTCTGATTGCTGTCGGACCAAATCTTGTTCCCGGTCTGAAACTTGTTGTGCCGTCAAAGCCTGCACCGAAAAGAACTATTTTTGCATCTTCGTATTCGCTGTCACAGGCTATGAATGTCTGTACGTTTTTATTCAACATCTCTTAATAACTCCTCTACATAATGGTGAAGTGCGAATGCACCTACATGAAGCTGTGTGTTGTAGTATCTTGTTGAAATGCCAAGCATACTCCATTTTGTATTGTTGTAATCTCTTGTTGGATGGTATTTCTTTGACGCAAATCCGAAAAGCCAGTGTCCTGACGGATATGTCGGAATATGTGCCTGATATACCTTGCTTATCGGAAAGCTTTCTACAATTCGCTTGTGTGAACGCTGCATTGCTGCTGCATCTTCGTCATAAAACGGACTTTCATGCTGATTTACCATTATTCCGTCTTCACGAAGTGCTTTGAAACAACTGCCGTAGAATTCCTTTGTAAAAAGTCCTTCGCCAGGTCCGAACGGATCTGTTGAGTCTACGATGATTACATCATACATATTTTCGCATCTGCGAATGAATTTTACTCCGTCTTCATAGTATGCCTTAACTCTCGGATCACCGAAACAACAGGCTGTTGTCGGAAGATATTTCTTGCTTACTTCAACTACAAGCTCGTCAATTTCTACAAGATCTATACTTTCAACCGACGGATAGCGTGTGAGTTCTCGTATTACTCCGCCGTCTCCTGCACCGATTACAAGTATATTCTTTGGATTAGGATGAACCGCCATAGGAACGTGTGTTATCATTTCATGATAGATAAACTCGTCCTTTTCTGTAAGCATCATATAGCCGTCAAGTGTGAGAAAACGTCCGAATTCCTTAGAGTCAAACACGTCAATTCGCTGAAACTCGCTGTTTCCGCTGTAAAGCTGACGGTCTACCTTAATTGAAAATTTAACATTTGGAGTATGTCGCTCCGTAAACCATAATTCCATTAAATTCACTCCTTTTCCCTGTCTGCTTTTGTTCTTATTTTTCTGATATGTCTTTTATCCATCCTGTGATTCCGTTTGGTATCTGGTCACAGTACGGAGATCCGTCTGTATACATGAGATTTGCCTGTAACTGAGTAATCATGCAATGCTGTCCCATTTCTATTCCGAAATAAAGTGACGCAACTCCGTGGTCACCGTTTCGTGTCCATTCGGGTATATAGCATATTCCGTTTTTCATCTGTGCAATGTAGTTATATACATCTTCACATTCTGCCCTGTAGCAATTGAATTCGTCATGCTTTCCACAGGCATACAGTACGCTTATATCCTTTTCTTCAAGCATTTTCAGCTGTTCGATAGTCGGCATGAATCCCGATGAAACAGGTGCACAGGCATCAAATAAATCGGGATATTCAAGTGTCATTGCCCATGACATATATCCGCCTGATGAACCGCCGAGAATAATTACCTTTGATACAGGATATTCACTCTTTATTTTTTCTGTTATTTCTTTTAAATAAGGATAATATCTTTCATCCCAGCTGTCACAGAGATTTCCCTTTTCATCCTTTTTTTCATTAGCAAGCGGAACTGCGATATATGCGCCTTTTCCCATTTCATGCTGATATTTTTCTGTTGCAAACATTTCAGCTCCGCTGTGACCTACACAGATTTTTCCGTCAAACGAATTTGTTGCACCGTGAATGAATATCAGCAATGGTATCGGCTCTCCCTGTTTTGCTGTTCCGTTTTTTACTGCATCATAGAAATAGTATGTAATATCACCTGTTTTATCAGCCTTATGTGTATACTCGTCAAATCTGTCAAGAACGATATTCCCCTTATATGACGGAAGATAACTGATAAAATCATCTTCTGAAAGATACTTTTCCCATGGCGGAGACACATGGTCTACTTTTGTGTTTTCGCTAAATTCAGTTACTTTCATTTTCCTACTCCTTATTATCTGAAATAGTATATATCAACTCTTTTTCACTATGATAAAAGTCTGTGTCATAATAAAGGCTGAAATCATATTTTTTTGGATTCTTTGTATATTTCTGAAATTTATCAAAAATTTCTTCAATCTTTTCTATATAGACCTTGTCTTCAAGATTTCTGTCTATATAGACCTTAAATTGAATTTTGTATTTTTCTGAGCATGCGGCATATGTCAAATCAGTATCGCATAATAAAATACTGCTATTTGATGAAAGAGAACCATAACGCAGATTTTGATTTGGATTTACGTTCATTTCTATCCTGCATCCGTTTTCACCACATACCATTTCATTATAAGGTGTCATTCCATAATCTGCAAATACTTTCGGCATTATTTCATACGCCATTTCGTATTTGACATTTTCTTCAATCTGCTCAATACAAATCTTCCTTATATAAAAATTGTTATATACTTTTTCATCTGAAAATTCTTTATCCGGAAAAAATTTTGAGGATGTAATAACAAATGAATTAAATCCTTTTGACTTACAGGAATATGTAATCTTCCATTTTCTGCTGCCATATTTTCCTTCTTCGGAATTATAGTGAATTGTTTTATTAATGAGTTCAACCTTATACCAGCCGAAAGTGTGATCAAAAAACTCCTTGTATTCCTTCGGGAGATTAACTCCATAATCAATTTTTGTACAAGAGTAGGTCAAAAATATTAACAGGCAGGCAGTAACTGCCAAAACAATCTTTTTAATCATATTAAAACATTAAGTCTGTCGATATTCAAATCTTCTGCTCCAAGCATCTGACAGCCTTTTTCCTTGGCATATTCAATATACTCGATTATTTCGGGAGTGATAAGTTCTCCCGGTGCAAGAATCGGAATTCCCGGCGGATAACACATTACAAACTCACTGCATACATGACCGACGGATTCTTCAAGTGAAAGTGATTTCTTCTGTGCATAAAACGCTTTTCTCGGTGTTTCAGCTACCACAGGCGTAATATACTCCTGTGTAAGCATTCCTGTACCCGATTTGCCGAAACGTCTTTTTATTTCTGCAAGCGCACTGATAAGTCTTTCGATATCTCTCATTCTGTCACCTACTGAAATATAGGCAAGAATATTTC
>JAKSQU010000062.1 GCA_024403965.1 Ruminococcus sp. | reverse complement strand
GAAACTGTAATACTCCTGCATTTATAGTTGAACTGAAACGCAATGAGTCAGCTGAGAAAGCTTTTAAGCAAATTCAGACTAAGGACTATACAGATGCTTTAAAGGATTATAAAGGTGAAGTTATCCTGGTAGGGATTAACTATGATGTTGATAAGAAGCATACCTGTAAGATTGAAAAAACTGTAATATAGATTTAAAACTCCCGATTTGGGAGCTTTTTTCATTCGATACAAACCAGTGACAAATCAAAAAATACCTGATTTCAGTTTTGATGCTTGAAATCAGGTATTTTCTTTTGTTATTCATGAAAAATGTTGAAAAAATGGGTACAGCAAAGCTCACCATTGAGATTTTCACATTTCAATGGTGTTGAAAAAATCGCAATTGTTGAAAACTCAGGCAGCCACGGATTCAGCTTTTCGGCATTTCAGATAGAATTTGTGAAGGTTAAAACCTATGCAAATCATCCCTATTTCAAGATTTAACCCTTCTAACCCTCTTCTGCGTGCTCTTGTATATGCTCTGTTCCACTTGATTATTCCGTTTGCTCCTTCAGACTGAATGCTTCTGTTCATTCGCAAAAGTGCTCCGTGTATACTGTTTAGATTCTGAAGCACTTCCTCATGTATGCTTGTCAGCTCTCTGTTCAGTCTTATTTTTCTGTCTCCTTTACATTTACAGCATTTTTCTTTCAGTGTACAGCCTTTACAGCTTTCGCACTGATATATTTCTTCTGTTCTTCCATATTTGTTTCCCCGTACAGGTTGGCTGTAAAGATAGTTGAAAACCTTTTTATGAATTTCGTTTCATATATTGGTATCAGTATCTCGGCTATAGCATTTTCTACCAGCTTATCCTCATAACTTGTTGAAACGTCTTGCAGTTTCTCTCTGCTTGATTTTGTCTACCCTTTCGGGATGTGCCAGAATCTCAACTGTTTCGACAGCGTACTTATCATTAGCCTCGCCAAGCTCTTGGACCGAGAGACGTTCCATATACCTCGCCTTTATCGGTTTATGAAATGTTGTCTGCTACAAATATGAATGCATCGACCTTTCCCAACTTTTAATTATTTCTCGGCTCAATCGCTTCACTTTCGTTTCGGCTCTGCTACTCCCTGTCCTACGCTTAAGTCTTATGTTACCAGCTCGACCCCAAGGACTCGGTACAGGCGGTTGGCTACTCCTTACCTGACAAGATTCTCTTGCTGTACTTCTGTCAGCTTTCAAAGGTTATTTTCATAACCAGTGGAAACTTCCCTGCTTTTTTCCTTCGCAGCTAATTTCGCAGTTCGCACCTTTAATGTCATTATATCACCTAAAAATCCTTCAAACATTTATGTTTTCAACTCAGTGAAATTACGATTTAACACTGTTATTTTGCATCTCGTTGACTATTTAACATAGTGAATTCTGTCCGTTACCTGCATATATTGCGTAAAGTATTGGTGGTATCACTACATACAATGATGCCGTCTTCTTAATATTACTGTTTAATGAAACAATAAAAAAATCAATTATTGCTGTAATCGGTACAACAACATGAGTCAGTATATTTTGGAAATTCCATGCATATTTTTCCATAGTAGGTGCAAGTACAAAACAGAATACAATTCCTGTTAAGGTAATTGCAACTGTGCCTATAAACTTTGCAGTATACCACAGATTACTGACTTTTTTATTTTTCAGCAGTTTTAACAAACCCACAGTGCATATTACAGCTATCGCAATATTTGACTGAATGGTGAAATACATAAACACCGTTCTTCCACCCATAAATGAATTTCTTCCTGCATATGCACTTAAAAATGTGCCTGATAATGCGGATATTATTGTCACTAATTTAAGAGTTATGGAAACAGATTTCTGCTTTAATGAAAAATTGTTCATAATTCACTTCTTATAATTGTATTTACATATAGATTCTGATTAAAGGGCTGTATGCCTTCTCCTGCTGATTCAGCACCTTTAGCTGCTTCCTTAATAAGCTGGTCTGTATTCCAGTTTTTTCTCGGTCCTGCATTAATTGCAATTATCTTCTTCATGTTATTGTTCTCCCCTGTTTTTTCTATAAATCAACAATTCTCATTCATCAATCAGGCTGTTGACCATCATGAGCCGGCCACTTACATTCTGTTATCATCATATCTGTAAAAACAGCTTTGAACGAAGATTCTTCCGGACTGCAGGCATAAATTCCGAACCATATTTTTTCTCCGCCCTTTGATATATGGCAGATTCTCATTTGAGTAAAACTGATTCCATCATCTGAACATTCAATGCAGTAATCATCTTCTCGTCTGCTGAATCTGTACCACATTGATTTTACAGATGCAGAAATAGCAGTTGTTGCCCAGTCAGAATATCCATGATTTGTTACAACACTGCCAAGATGCTGATAGTTTTCATTTTCATACTCAACAGACGCTTTAAGCCAGTTTTCGCTGTCAAGATACATTACAATACCACATTGGTCAAAGCGCTTCTTACTGTCAGTAAAATCTGTTCTGACTACAAACGAAAAATACTTTTCTTCTGTTTCAACCTGAAGTACAGGAGCGTTATCATTGCGAAAATGATAGTATGTTCTCTGCCATAAATCAGTACGCGGTTCAGTTGTAATTTCAATTTTATCATTTGATATTTTATATTTCTTTGGTTCTCTTTTCCAGACCAATTCATTCACATTCATAGTGGTATACACTCCATATTAATTTTTAGATTCCGCTCTTATTCCCGAACATTTGTTTAAAAATACAAACTGTATGTATTCAATCCAAGTATCAGTTTTTTATCTTCGTCATCAAGCGGAAGATTAACAATTCTTTCTGTGTCTGCAAACCTATTCGCAGTTTTCTTAAAGCAATACCGCACAATTAATATGTGCGTATTGCGAAGTAAATTTTTCGTCAGAGTGCATAAAAAGACGCAGGCATACTGTCGTACCCCAAGGGTACTTCTTTCGGGCATATGGCAAGGAGTTTTTGTGTGCTATGACGGAAAATGGACGAGCAAGACACACACATAGCCGTCAGGCGGTAATTGTGCGGTGCTGCCTTAAACTAAGATTAAACTGAGTATACAAAATACTCATCAAATATAAGTATACTCCTTTTCCGACTGCAAGTCAATTCAGACAAACAAAAAACATACAAAGTATCCGCAATCCCCCTCCCGGCTTCATAAAAGCGATAAAACAAAAAATACTGGTTGTCAATTGTGACTTTGCCTGTTCCCCCAACAAATCCTAACAAACCTCTTGACATTCCCATTCAATAGTGCTATAATTCTAAAGGTAACGGGGAAAAGCAAGGGTGCTGGCTGAAATTGGTCAAGTGCCCTTTTTGTATGGAACCTGTTCACCATAACTTTAAAGAGAATGAAGGTGAAAAGAATGAATAACTACAGTATGACATTGCCTGATTATTCTATCGGTGAAAATGCCTTCATGGACATTGAAAAATTTTGTGCTCCGTGGGGAAAAACAGCTGTAATGATTGGCGGAAAGACTGCTCTCGAAAAGTCTGAATCTGCTATTCGTCAGAACTGCGGTTCGATTATAATTATCGGAAGTCTGTGGTATGGCGGTGAAGCAAGCTATGAAAATGTGGCTGAACTTCAGAAAAATACTGATGTGCAGAATGCTGATATGATATTTGCAGTAGGCGGCGGCAAGGCTCTCGATACCTGTAAATGTCTTGCAGATAAGCTCGGCAAACCTGTTTTCACGTTTCCGACTATTGCGTCAAACTGTGCATGCTGTACCTGTGTATCAATTATGTATACACCTGAAGGGGCATTTATCGAGCCTTATTTCTTTGACAATGCACCTGTTCATGCTTTTATTAATACGCAGATACTTACAGATGCACCGGAGAAATATCTTTGGGCTGGTATGGGGGACACCTATGCCAAATACTATGAAGCGACAATCTCTGCAAGGGGAGAAAATCCGGAGCATTTTAAGGCTCTTGGACTTGCAATGTCGTCTATGTGCAAAGACCCGATATTCCGTTATGGTGCACAGGCATATGCGGATAACAAGGCTCACAGAATTAGTGATGCATTCCGTGAAACTGTTCTTGCTGTCTGCGTAACTACAGGACTTGTTTCTATTATGCTTACCAAAGACCATACACCTGACTACAACAGCGGTCTTGCCCATGCGTGTTTCTATACATGGACAACTATCGGAATTGAAGAACACCATATTCATGGCGAAATAGTCGGCTTTGGTGTGCTTGTATGTCTTCTTTATGACGGACAGACAGAAGAATTTGAAAAGGTAAAGGCTTTCAACAAAAGTGTAGGTCTTCCGACAAAGCTTGCTGACCTTGAAATTTCAGCAGACGATGCGGACAGACTTATGGAAACAATTTGCTCAATGTCGGATATACGCCATTATCCGTACAAGGTTGATGCAGAAAAATTAAGAGAAGTATTCCGTATAATCGGATAATCAAAAAGGAGAATGTTAAAATGAATATCAGAAAAATAACTAAAGCATTTACAGCAGGACTTCTTGCCGCAGCAATGGCTGTAGGCTGTGTATCATGCGGAAACGCAAAGAGCGATAAGGCTGAAAAGACAGTTTATGTAATTCTTATGGTAGAAAACGGTGCATTCATTGATATGAAGGACGGATTTATCAATGAACTTCGTGACAAGGGTTACACAGAAGATAAACTCAATATTGTTTATAAGTGTGCACAGGGTGATGCAACAAACCTTGCAACAATCGTACAGGATGCTGTAAGTCAGAAACCTGATGCAATTGCAACTGTAGGTACACCTGCATCACAGGCTGTAGTAGGTATGGAAAGCGGAATTCCGAATTTCTTTATTTCAGTAAGTGATCCTGTAGCCGCAGGTCTTATCTCTGATATGAACGGCGCACCTGACAAGAATGCAACAGGTACATCAAACTTTATTCCGATCAAGGATATTTTTGAATTTGCAAAGGAATTCACACCTGATGTACAGACATATGGTATCCTTTACAACACAGGCGAAATCAACTCAGTAACAACTGCACAGAATGCAATGGCATATCTTGATGAAGCAGGCTTAAAGTACATCGAAAAAACTGTAACATCAGCCGCAGAAGTACAGACAGCTGCAGAGTCTCTCATGTCAGACGTTGATGCAATTTATGTACCGAATGATTCAGTTGTTCAGTCAGCAATGCCTGTTGTTGCCGCAGCAGCAAGAGAAAACGGCATTCCTGTATTTGGCTCAAGTGCTGTAATGGTAAGAAGCGGTGCATTCGCTACAAAGGCAATCAGTGATACAAAAATCGGTGCTATCACTGCTGACAAGTGCATTGAATACCTTGAAGGCAAAGCAATTACAGAAATCAAGTCAGAAATAGTTGACGCAGATGACGTTGTAATCAACAAGAATGCCGCAGATGCACTCGGAATTGCAATTCCTGAAAGCATTATGTCTTCAGCAACAATGGTTGAAGATTCAAATCAGTAAAATATATAAGGACAAGGGAACAGCTTATGCGTGTTCCCCTTGTCTGTTTAAAGGGAGAAATCGAATATGACAATTATTCTCGGTACGGCACAGCTTGGCTTTATATATGGTCTGCTTGCACTCGGAATATATATTTCATTCAGGGTACTTAATATCCCTGATTTAACAGCTGAAGGTTCATTTACATTCGGACTTGCAGTTTCATCAGTTCTGGCAACAGCAGGACATCCGTGGATAGGCTTGCTTGCGGCTGTTGCGGCAGGATGTCTGGCAGGAATAGTCACAGGATTATTTCAGATTAAATGTCACATTCATCCTGTTCTTGCAGGTATACTTACTATGAGCGGACTTTATTCCGTAAATATGTTTGTAATGGGTGAACGAGCAAACATTACTCTCATAGGAATAGATACAGTATTCACTGATGTAGCATCATTAATACCGTCAGTGGACAAAAACATAGTTAAGCTTATTATTGCAATAGTACTTACATTAATAGGTACAGTACTTGCTGTAATGTTTTTCAGAACACATCTCGGCTTATGCATAAGAGCCGCAGGAGATAACGAAACAATGGTACGTTCATCTTCAATAAACGTAGATTACGTTAAGGTTATCGCACTTGCAGTATCAAACGCATTTATCGCACTCTGCGGTGGAGTAATTGCACAGTATCAGAACTTTGCAGATATAAATTCGGGTGTCGGAATACTTGTAGTAGGTCTTGCATCAGTAATCATCGGTGAAGTTATACTCGGTAAAAAAAGCGTTACAATCGGACTTGTATCTGCTGTAACAGGTTCGATTATCTACAGAATAATCATAGCACTCGCAACAACATATACACCGTTATCAGCATATATGTTAAAGCTTGTTTCAGCACTTATCGTAGCAATTGCATTGTCTGTGCCTGCAATTAAACAGACAATACTTCTTCAGAAGACAAAGAAGGGCGGTGTGTGATATGAGCGGTAATGAAAAAATAATGCTTAAAATAGACAATGCAGTAAAAACCTTTTTCAAAGGACTTCCGCAGGAACATACAGTACTGAATAATCTTTCACTTGAATTGAAGGAAGGTGATTTTGTATCAGTAGTAGGTTCAAACGGAGCAGGCAAGTCAACACTTTTCAATGCAATATGCGGAACATTCTTTCTTGACGGCGGAGCAGTTCTGCTTGACGGAAAAGACATAACATATCAGCCGGATTTCAGACGAGCAAAATGGATAGGCAGAGTATTTCAGGATCCTATGAAAGGAACTGCACCAAATCTTACAATCGAAGAAAACCTTGCACTTGCGTATTCAAGAATAAAGAAACACGCACTTGCACCTGCGATATCATCAAAGGAAATAAAGCTTTTCAGAGAACGTCTTGCAACAATGGAAATGGGACTTGAAGACCGAATGAAGACAAAAGTCGGACTTCTTTCAGGTGGACAGCGACAGGTTGTAACACTTATGATGTGCACGCTGAATACCCCAAAGCTACTTCTGCTTGACGAGCACACAGCCGCACTTGATCCGCAGACAAGTGAAAAGATTATGGAGATAACAAACCGCATAGTCAAGGAAAACAACCTTACAACAATGATGATAACACATAATCTGAATGCGGCACTTACAACAGGAAACAGAACTATTATGATGGATGAAGGAAATATAATCCTTGACATTCACGAAGAAGAACGAAAGGGAATGAGCCTTGAAGATCTGCTGAATATGTATTCACAGAAGTCAAACAGGGTTTTCGATAATGACAGAATCCTTTTGCAGAAGAAGTGAGAGAATTTAAATATGCAGAATTATTTATATGACCCTATAATGGACGGCACGTACTGTGTTGTAGGCTATGAAGGAGACGAAGAAGAAATCACTGTTCAGTTACACGGATTTAATCACAGCAACCCTGTTTCGCTGATTTTTGACCGTGTGTTCAAAGGACATACAGAAATCAGAAACATTAATCTTCCCGATACGCTTACAGAACTCGGCGAATTTGTTTTTGACGGCTGTACTAATCTTAAAGAAATACATCTTCCCGACGGATTTCAGAATGCATGGCCTAATGCGTTTGCACGAAGTGGTCTTGAAAAAATCACTTTTCCCGATAAAGTTGCGTCACTTGCACCTTATCTTTTCAGAGACTGTAAATCACTAAAAGTTGTTGAATGCGGCAAAGGGCTGAAAAAAATCAATAACTGCGCATTTTTCGGCTGTACTTCTCTCGAAAAAATTATAGTTCCACAAAATACTGAAATTCTTCCTAAAGCCTTTGAAGGCTGCGGCAGAGAAATTGAAATTGTAAGATTCTGAAAGGAGAAACTCCCGTACATTGATTATGAACTTATCGGAACAAATCCAAAGAGTATCCGAGATTATTCTGATTATTCAGAACAGCACCGCACAAAGCCGTCAGGCGGTAATTGTGCGGTGTTGCCTTATATTTACAGCACATTGACATTAAAATAGTTCAATGATATAATGTAATAAAAAATGTTTGAAAGGAATGTTGTTTATGCCGCCCGGTGGAAGACTTGGTTCCGGATTTTTATCCGATGAAGAAAAACAAAACAAACCTAAAGTAACAAAGGCACTTTTACTGAGAATTTTCTCTTATCTGAAACCTTACTGGAAACAGATGCTGCTTGTTCTCACTGCTATTTTATGTTCAGCAATTCTTACACTTCTTCCGTCTGTTTTTACAGGAAAAATAATTGATGAAGGTCTTATTGCACGAAATATGGGTAAACTCGTTCTGTTTATCGGTGTATCTTTCGGAGTTACTTTCGCTGCAAACCTTATCGGTATTCTTGAAAGCTATCTGAATACATGGATTGCTCAGCATATTACTTTCGATATGCGAAACAAGATGTATCTTCATCTTCAGAAAATGTCACAGAGATTTTTTACCACAAATAATCAGGGTGACATCATTACAAGAATGACAAGTGATATTTCAGGTGTTCAGCAGATTATCACTAATACACTTACTAATATTATTTCAAATGTAATTACGCTTGTGGTTGCTCTCGTGATTATGTTCCGTGAAAACTGGATTCTTACTCTTGTAGGTGCAGTTGTCATTCCGCTTTTCACAATTCCTACAAGAAGTGCAGGCAAAAAAAGATGGTCAATTACAAGAGAATCTCAGGCTTGCAGCGACGAAATAAACGGCATTCTTAATGAAACTCTTTCAGTAAGCGGTCAGCAGCTTGTCAAGCTTTTCGGTATGGAAAATGTTGAATACGAACGCTACGAAAAAGTCAACAAAAACATGATTGACCTTAATATCCGTGAGAGTATGGCTGGAAGATGGTTCAGAATGATTCTGAATACATTCACAAATATAGGTCCTATGCTGATTTATCTTGTAGGCGGTATAATTATGATGCATTACGATTCATCCGTTACAGTAGGTCAGATAACTGTTCTCGTTGCTTTGCTCGGAAAAATGTATATGCCTATAAATCAGCTGCTTAACATTCAGGTTGAATGGATTCGCTCTATGGCTTTGTTTACAAGAATTTTTGACTACTATGATATGCCTGTTGAAATCGAGTCACCCGAAGATGCTGTTACTCCTGACTCAGCAGACGGTGAAATCGAGTTCAGTCATGTAAAATTCCACTATTCACCCGAACGTGAAATTCTCAAAGATGTCAGCTTTAAGCTGAAAAAAGGAAAATGTATTGCAATTGTCGGTCCTTCGGGTTCGGGAAAAAGTACACTTATAAATCTTATTCCGAGAATGTATGATGTTATAGATGGTGCAGTTTATTTTGACGGAGTTGATGTCAGAAAGCTTAATCTTGATTTTCTGAGAAAAAATATCGGTATTGTAAGTCAGGAAACCTATCTTTTCAACGGAACTGTCCGAGATAATCTGCTTTACGCAAAGCCTGACGCAACCGATGAAGAACTGATTGAAGCCTGCAAACGTGCTAACATTTATGAATTCATCGAAAAACAGGAAACAGGTCTTGATACTGTTGTCGGAAACAGAGGTCTGAAACTCTCAGGCGGTGAAAAGCAGAGAATATCTATCGCAAGAATTCTTCTCAAAGACCCAGCTCTCATGATTTTCGATGAGGCAACATCTGCTCTCGACTCAATATCCGAACAGAAAATTCAGGATGCAATTGAACCGCTTATTGCTAATCGCACGAGTATTCTTATTGCTCACAGACTTTCAACCATTCTTTCAGCCGATGAAATTCTCGTTATAAGTGACGGAGAAATAGCCGAACGTGGTACTCACAAAGAACTTGTCAACAAAGGCGGTGTATATTCTCAGCTTTATGAAACTCAGTTTTCAAAATCAGCCGCCGAATTAAGCAGTGCTGACCTTGGTTATTCTGAGGGTGAAACAGCTGATTGAATGAAGAAAAACGGCTCACTTCGTCGAGGACGCAGTGAGCCTTTTATATATGGAGAGTGAAACTTTCAGATTAGCTGAGTTTCAGAATTTTTTTCTGAATTTCAAGAGCGTCAGCATTAGTAAGACCATTTCCGTCCATGTCACCGTTAGCTATACCCTGTTCAGTAATATGAGTTTCGTCTGAGCCGTCAACACCGTATTTGTCGGGATTTGCAAGGCTCTGCATTATGAGTACAGCGTCAGCCATATTTACATTGCCGTCGCAGTTTGCGTCACCCTTAATGCTTTCTGTTTTTATCTCTGCAAACTCTATGCCGTAGGTCTTTGCGTAGATTTCAGCAGTTGAGCCTTTAAGTCCTCTGATAACTCCGTTGTACTTGTATTCATCGTCAAGTAACTGTATATTGCTGATTGTTCCGTTGCTGTCAAAAATTATACACATAGGATTTTCAATAACTATTTCTTCAAGTGATGAACAGTTGTAAAATGCAAATTGATAAATATTAGTTGTGTTCTTCGGTATATTAACCACTTTAAGAGAAGTACATTCGCTGAATGCATAAGGGTCAAGTATCATAAGATTGTCTGGTAATTTTATTGACTCAAGCTTTGAACACCCTGCAAATGACATATATCCGATTTTTATAATGCTATTTGGCAAAACAACTTTTTCAAGAGATACACAGCCAGCAAACATTACATTTGGCACATATTCTAAAGTATCAGGAATTGTAAATTCTTTAAGATTCTGACAACTGTTGAACGCTCCTGCACCTATTGACTTTATTGTATTGGGTAATTCTACTGATGTAATTTCTGACATATAGAATGCGTCACCACAAATCATAGTTACACCATTAGGAATTTCAATATCACCCTTGCAGTTTGTTCCGTCAATAACCATATCATTGATAATAACAAGATCATTTTCCTTTTTCAGATTTTCAAGCCAAGGTGTATTGTAAAATGCTGATGTGGAAAGATTTGAAACGTTTTTAGGTATTTCAACATCTGTAAGGCTTGTACAGCCTTCAAATGCATAAGTATCAATCCAAATACTATTAGGTAATTTCACACTTTCGAGACTTGGAAAATTCTGAAATGCATAGTATTCTATTTGTGTATTTTCGTTTTCAATAACAATTTCTTTGATTTCAGAACTCAATTCAATTAATTCATCAGTTTTAGCAATATTTCCAGTACCGCTTATTGTCAGTTTACCATTGCTGTCAAGTGTCCATTTTGTGTTTGCTCCGCATTCTCCATATGCTTTGATTGTGCTGTTGTCAATTAAAATTGCTGTGCTGTCGGTTGTTTCTGTTGTTATTGGCTCAGCTGTTGTAGTTGTAGTTGCATTATATATATTAACTGCCAAAGCCTGTGTGTTAATGTAAGTTTCAGCTTTTAATGTTTCTTCATTTTCGTTTTCTGTACTATATAAAACATTTTCTGAATACAAGTTTACTATTTTAGATGTTACACCAGAAAATAATGTTTCACCGTGTTTGCCTTCAAATAAATCGCCTGTATAGTCTATTGTTTTGATTATTATTTTTTTCACTACAAACTTTGATGTGATTTCATCACTAAGCTGTTTGAATTGTTCCTGTGTACCTGATATAGTATCAATTTCGATATATCCGTATGAATTGAAATAAAATCCAATTTCATCTTCGTTATCGAATGTGCTTGAATAAGACTTTGGAAATGCTTTCCTTATCATTTTATTTATCTCTTGTACATCATTTATATCTGATGGATAGTAGATAAGCGACATAATATTCTTATCGTATAATCTCATAAGCTGAGTTTCATTGTCTGTCAGTATTATTGATTTGTCTGTTTCATAATCGTTGCTGACTTCAAATCCGTTGAAAAGCTCAACAAGTTCATCGTTAGTTGAATTGATGTAGTCGCTGATTTCCGCCGCATTTACTGTAAGCGGTAATGCTGTTAATGTCATTGCCGTAGCTGTCACAATACTAAGTAATCTTTTTTTCATAAGATAACCTCCCTGTTAATATATTATTAAGCCATTTCGCTTAATTCCTGTGATGTGTAAAGGTCAACCTGTGTAAGCTGTCCG
>JAKSQU010000061.1 GCA_024403965.1 Ruminococcus sp. | reverse complement strand
CTACGACAATCTCGGTATTGCCCGTCTTATCTACCATCTCCCGACTACACTCTGTGAAACTTTCCTTCACGAAGTTTTCAAGGTTGGCAGTATTGAATCTCTCGACCACGAAACTCTCTTTACAATTCAGAAGTTCTTTGAGAACAACCTCAACGTTTCTGAAACATCAAGAAAACTCTTTGTACACAGAAATACTCTCGTGTACAGACTCGAAAAAATCAAAAAGCTTACAGGTCTTGATCTCCGTGAGTTCGATCACGCTATTATCTTCAAGATTGCTCTCATGGTTAAGAAGTACCTGTCTGCTAATCCGGTCAAGTTCTGATAGAACGGGGATCTTCCTGTAATCAGAACACTGACGGGTATTCTTTGTACCCGTCACACTGATTTTATGTCAGTGCTATATTTAAGGTAGGTGCAATCTTTTGGTAGAACTTAAAAACGTATCCGTGACCTATTCAAGCGGTGTTGATGCTCTCAACAATGTCAGCCTGAAAATTAATGACGGTGACTTCGCTTTCGTAGTAGGTTCATCAGGTGCGGGTAAGAGTACCATGATCAAGCTATTACTCAAAGAAATTGACACAACAAGCGGAAGTGTTATCGTAAACGGATACAATCTCAATAAACTGAGAAAAAAGAAAATCCCGAAATTCCGCCGTACTCTCGGCTTTGTTTTCCAGGATTTCCGTCTTATTCCGTCTATGACAGTATATGAGAACATCGCATTCGTTCTCAGAGTTATTGACGCTCCGACAAAATTCATCAAGAAAAGAGTTCCTTACGTTATCAATCTCGTAGGACTCCATGACAAACTTAATTCTTATCCTGACGAGCTTTCAGGCGGTGAAAAACAGCGTGTTGCCATCGCAAGAGCTCTTGTAAATGACCCGCAGCTTATTATTGCTGACGAGCCTACAGGAAATATTGACCCTGAGCTCTCATATGAAATTGTTGAGCTGCTGAAGGGTATCAATGATCAGGGTACTACAATCCTTATGGTTACCCATGAGCATGACCTCGTTCGTCATTTCGGCGGACGTATCATCAATATTAAAAACGGCGAAATCGAATTCGACGAAATCATCACAGGTACACAGGATGAAGTTCCTGCAGTTAAAGAAGTCAGTGAAGTTCCTGCCGGACCTGTTGACGATCTTGCTCCCGAATTTCCTGCTGAACAGATGGCTGAGGCTATCATTGAATCAGAGAAGGCAGCTGTCAGTGCTGTTCCGTCTATTGACGAAATGACAGCTGACGATATTATCAACAAAATTAACGAAGACACTCAGGCTGCTGCCGAAGAGGCTGCAAATCCGCTCGAAAAAACTGCTGAAATGCTTGGCAGATTAGATGCAGAAGCAGCTGAGAATGTCAAAACAGAAAATGCAGAAAATACAGTTTCTGCACCTGATGATGAGGAATATGCCGACGAATCTGCTGATGTGGAGGTCAGTGGTGACGAAGACAATTCTGATGAGGGAGGTGCAGACGAATGAAGATAAGCGGATTCAGATACCTTGTAAATCAGGGCTTTGAAAATGTCTGGAAAAATAAAATGATGGCGTTTGCTACATTCTGCGTGGTGCTTATTTCACTCATTCTCGTCGGTGTTGCGGGATTATTCTATGTAAACCTCAACTCTATGATTGCCGGTCTCGGCAGTCAGAATGAAATTGCTGTTATTATGGAGCTTAACACATCCGAAAAACAGATTAAGGCGGCTGAGGAAAGTATCAGAGAAATCGTAAACGTTGACACTGTAACATTTATCTCAAAGGAGGATGCTCTCGAAAGACAGAGAGAAAGTCTTCCTAATGCCGAAAAGATTTTCAATAATTATATCGGCGAAGATGCAAGCTTTATGCCTGACGGATTCAGTGTTACTGTAAACAACAACGATATCATTGCAGATACTATTGAGCAGATAAGCGGTATAAAGGGTGTTCAGAATGCATCATCTTCACCGCAGGTTGCTGAGTTTTTAAAAGAACTCAGAAATGTGGTTACTCTTATCGCAGGTGCAATTATCATTGCGCTCATCATTGTTTCACTTATTATCATTTCAAATACTACAAAGGCAAGTGTTTTCTCAAGACGTGAGGAAATACAGATTATGAAGTACGTTGGTGCTACCGACTCATTTATCCGTATGCCTTTCTTTATTGAAGGTATGGTTACAGGCTTTATTGCCGGTGTAAGTGCATTCTTCACTACATGGATTCTTTACAGAGCCGTGTACAGAATGATTATCGGTCAGTCAGTACTCATGACAACCTTTGGCGTAAAAAGTCTTATTCCGTTCGGACAAATCAGACTGTCACTCCTTGTTGCTTACATTGTGGCAGGTTCTCTGATTGGTGCGATAGGTAGTGTTATCAGCACACGAAAGCACATTGATGTATAAAAAGGTTTATCACACATTCTGTGTGGTAATTCCGTATGAATACAGCGGATATCGGTCACAGCTGTAATTTCTATTGCAGATGATATCCGCTTATGCGTAAATCTGAAAGGAGGATACGGGGTTTTTATTCCGTATTTGTATGAAAAATTTAAGCTTAATCAGAAGAGTTCTTTCATTTGTTGTATGCTCTGCTGTTTCTGTCGGAATTATTGCAAATATTCCTTCTAATTCCGAAAACGAATATAATAACGCATCTGCCGAAAAATCCATTGAGGAAATTCAGGCAGAAAGAGAAGCAAATAATCAGAAAATTGCTGAACTTGAGTCACAGATTGACAGTCTTGAAGGTGACAAAGCAAATGAACAGCAGTTTCAGAATGTTCTTACTGAACAGATTGGTGTAATTCAGGCTAATATTAATCTTCTTAATAACGAGCTTGATCAGATTAACACCGATATTCTTTCCGCACAGGATAACATCGTTATTCTTGACGAAACTATTGAATTACAGCAGAAGGCTATTGATGAAAAAATTGTTTTATTCAAGGCACGTCTGTGTAATCTTTACATCTCAGGCAACGAAAACTTCGCATCTATTCTCATAGGCTCAGCAAGCTTTTACGATATGCTCTCACGAGTTGAAATGGTAAATCGTATTGCCGCATCTGACGAACAGCTTATTGAGGATATTCTTGCTGAGATAAACGAAATGGAGAATACAAAGCTCAGTCTTCAGCTTGAAAAGGATAATCTTGAACTTCACCTTGCTGATCAGCAGGCGAGAAAACAGGATAAAGACGCTGAAATGGGCGTTCTCTATGACAAAATGGCTCAGACACAAAGCGAAATTGACCGTCTTTCAAATGAACAGGTTCTTCTTTCAATTGACAAGGAAGAGCTCAGGCAGATAAATGCTGACCTTGAGGCTGAGGAAGAGGAAATCAAAGAGGCTATCAGAAAAGCCGCAGAAGAGGCTCAGAGACGCTATGAGGAAGAGCTTCGCAGACAGGCTGAGGAAGAGGCAAGACGCAGAGCTGAAGAAGAAGCTCGCCGTAAAGCCGAAGAAGAGGCTCAGAGACGTTATGAAGAAGAGCTCCGCAGACAGCAGGAGGAAGAAGAAAAGAGAAGATTAGAGGAAGAGGCTCAGAAACAACAGCAGGCCGCTCTCAATCAGAATAACAGCTATACAACAACTACTGCATATGCTCAGACTCCTGTTTATACAACAACTACAGTTAAGGTTACTACTGCGGCTCCTGTTACAACAACAGTTACATATAATCCGCCTGTTTCTTCAACAGGATTTATGTGGCCGGCACCGGGATTTGCATATATTTCAAGTCCTTTCGGCTCACGCTGGGGTACTACACACAGAGGTATAGATGTCGGTGACGCAGGTATTCACGGCGCAAGAGCTGTAGCATCACGCTCAGGTACTGTTGTAAAGTCTGTAAGCGGTTGTACTCATAACTATGCTAAATCTTCAAGCTGCGGCTGCGGCGGCGGTTACGGCAACTATGTCGTAATTGCTCACGACGGTACATATTCAACTCTTTACGGTCACCTTACATCTACAGCAGTTTCTGTAGGACAGTATGTAAATCAGGGTGAAACTATCGGATATATCGGCTGTACAGGTTTCTCAACAGGTTCACATCTTCATTTTGAAGTTCTTGTGAATGGTTCACAGGTTGACCCTTCAGGCTATGTATCTCCATAAGAATAAACAACAAGGGCAGTTGTATCAACTGCCCGAATTTTTGATAAAAAGGCGATAATAATGAATAAGAAAATAAGTCTTGGTCTTGCGATAAGTCTTATCGCTATTGCATCAGCAGTTACTTTTATACTCACTTCCCTTTTCTCACTGCAAAGCTTTAATGAAAAGGTTGTTGATGTTAATGAAAAGGCTCAGAAATACAGTGCATTACAGAATCTCGACAGCTTTGTCAGAGAAAATTACTACGGAAATATTGACGAAAAGGAACTGAGTGACGGAATTCTTAAAGGCTATGTATCAGGTCTTGATGACAAATATTCACGCTATCTTACAGAAGACGAATACAGCATTGAACAGAGTGATAACGAAGGTCAGCTTGTAGGTCTCGGTCTTACTCTCACAGAAGATGAAAGCGGATACATCAGAATCGAAGAAATAATGAAAGACTCCCCTGTTGCCGAATCAAAGGTAAAAGTCGGAGATATCATTACTATCGTCAACGGCGTTGATGTTGTAAGCATGGGATTCAGTGAGGCTGTAGAAGCTATGCGCGGCGCTGAGGGCACTGAAATTAAACTTACCATAAGAAGAAACGGCATTGACAAGGACTATACATTTACACGCCGTTCAATTGAGGTTATCACTGTTACCGGCGAAATGCTCAGCAATTATGTCGGCTATATTCAGATTACGGGCTTTAAAAAGAATACTCCCGAGCAGTTTATAGATGTTCTTGAAAGACTTACTTCAAACGGCGCAAAGGCTTTTGTTTTTGACGTAAGAGACAACGGCGGCGGTCTGGTAACTGCACTTGAAGAATGTATTGACCCACTTCTTCCCGAAGGTGTTATCGCTACAGCCGAATACAAGGACGGACATTCTGAAACTCTTGTATACTCAGATGAAACTGAACTTGATATTCCTATGGTTGTACTCGTAAACAAAAATACAGCAAGTGCCGCAGAGCTTTTTGCCGCATCACTCAGAGATTTCAGAAATGCCGCATTAGTCGGTGAACAGACATACGGCAAGGGTGTTATGCAGACTACAACAAAGCTTGAAGATGGTGCAGTTGTTCTTACTATCGCCAATTACAAGACTACTCTTTCCGACTGCTACGATAAAGTCGGAATTACTCCCGATTATCAGATTGAAAACGATAATCCCGATGCTGATGCTCAGTATGATTTAGCTGTTGAGACGGCTGTGGGGCTTATAGAGTAAAAGAAAGATAACAATATATAAAAACAGGCGGATATCTCAGAAAATATGAGATATCCGCCTTTATTATACCGCACTGACTTAAAGCGCACTCTTCATTTTACCGACAAACTCACCGACATATTTCGGTGCGTCTTTGCCGTACTGTTCGATAATTCTTACTACTGCTGAACCTACAATTGCACCGTCTGAAATATCAGCCATTGCCTTTGCCTGTTCAGGTGTTGAAATACCAAAACCTATTGCACATGGAATATCTGAATTTGCTCTTACGATATCTACAAGTGACTTAATATCTGTCTTGATTTCACTTCTTGCACCTGTAACTCCAAGACTTGATACTACATAAAGGAATCCCTTTGCTTCTTTTGCTATCATTGCAATTCTGTTTGCTGATGTAGGAGCAATCATTGATATAAGGTCAACTCCGTATTTGTCACAAATCGGCTGAAATTCTTCCTTTTCTTCGTATGGAAGGTCAGGGAGAATAATTCCGTCTATGCCGATTTCTGCACATGTGCTGATGAATTTCTCTCCGCCGTATGAGAATACTACGTTTGCATATGTCATGAATACAAGCGGAATTGTTACGTCTTTTCTTAAATCACGGACTAAGTCGAAAACCTTGTCTGTTGTTGTTTCAGCCTTTAATGCTCTGATATTTGCTCCCTGAATTACAGGTCCTTCTGCTGTAGGGTCTGAAAATGGAATTCCAAGCTCTACAAGGTCTGCACCATTTGCTACAGCCTCACGAACTATCTTTGCTGTTGTTTCAAGGTCAGGGTCACCACAGGTTACAAATGGTATGAATGCCTTGCCGTTTTTGAATGCATTTGCTATATTACTCATTGATGTTCACTCCTCTGTATCTTGCAATTGCCGCACAGTCCTTGTCGCCTCTGCCTGAGATTGTTACTACTATTATCTTATCCTTGTCCATTGTCGGTGCAAGCTTCATTGCATATGCTACTGCGTGTGCAGACTCAATTGCAGGGATAATTCCTTCTGTTCTTGAAAGGAATTCAAATGCGTTTACAGCTTCATCGTCTGTTACAGGAACATATTCTGCTCTGCCGATATCGTAAAGGTATGCATGCTCAGGTCCTACACCCGGATAGTCAAGACCTGCTGAAATTGAGTAAACAGGTGCAATCTGTCCGTATTCATCCTGACAGAAATAGCTCTTCATTCCGTGGAAAATACCGAGTCTTCCTGTATTTACTGTAGCTGCTGTTTCAAATGTGTCAATGCCGCGTCCTGCTGCCTCACATCCGATAAGCTTTACGCCTTCATCGTTGATATAGTTGTAGAAGCTGCCGATAGCATTTGAGCCGCCGCCTACACAGGCAATAACTGCGTCAGGAAGTCTGCCTTCCTTTTCAAGAATCTGCGCACGGCTTTCTCTTGAAATTACAGCCTGAAAATCTCTTACAATTGTCGGGAAAGGATGTGGTCCCATTACTGAACCGAGACAGTAGTGTGTATCGTCAATTCTTGATGTCCACTCACGCATTGCCTCTGATACAGCGTCCTTAAGTGTTGCTGTACCGCTTGTTACAGGGATTACCTTTGCACCGAGAAGCTCCATACGGTATACGTTGAGAGCCTGTCTCTTTGTATCCTCTTCGCCCATGAATACAACACATTCCATATCCATAAGAGCAGCCGCAGTAGCTGTTGCAACACCGTGCTGTCCTGCACCTGTTTCTGCGATAAGTCTTGTCTTGCCCATCTTCTTTGCAAGAAGTGCCTGACCGAGTACGTTGTTTATCTTATGTGAACCTGTGTGGTTAAGGTCTTCTCTCTTGAGATAAATCTTTGCACCGCCGAGAGTTCTTGTGAGCTTGTCAGCGTAATAAAGTCCTGATGGTCTGCCTGCATATTCATCAAGAAGTTCCTGTAATTCCCTGTTGAAATCCGGGTCATTCTTGTAGTGGTTATATGCCTCTTCAAGTTCGATTACAGCATTCATAAGAGTTTCGGGGATATACTGTCCGCCGTGAATGCCGAAACGTCCGTTCTTATTTGTCATTTTCATTTCACCTTTCTGACTGAGTCAACAAATGCCCTCATTTTATTTTTATCCTTGACACCGTCTGTTTCGATTGCTGAGCTTACATCTGCACCGAATGGACGGTATTTTTCAATTATTCCGCCGATATTATCAGCATTAATTCCTCCTGCGATGAAGAAATCCCTTTTCATTCCCTTAATGAATGAATGGTCAAATGTCTGACCTGTTCCCCATCCCGAATCAAGCAGAATATAGTCGGCTGTGCTGTTGTTTGCACGTTCGATATCTTCATCAGACTTAATTCTGAAAGCCTGTATTATCGGATAATCAGCAAGTTTTCTGAGATTCGCAATATATTCGTTATTCTCGTTTCCGTGAAGCTGTGCTATTGATATTGTTCCGTTATTCAGAAGCTTTGCCACATTTTCAATATCCTCATCAACAAATACTCCCACAGGAGTTATTCCATCTGCAAGATTTTGTCTGAGTTCATGTGCTTTTTCAAAGCTGACATTTCTTATGCTTTTCTCAAAAAATACAAATCCTATAAAATCGGGTTTTATTTCATTCGCATATTCGATATCACAAGGTCTTGAAAGTCCGCAGAGTTTAACCTTAGTCATTCTCCTTTAAGCTCCGAAAGCTTTGCTTTCTTATCCTCGGCACGCATAAGTGTTTCACCGATAAGCACAGCGTCAACTCCTGTTTCTCTCAGCTTTGCAATATCATCAGCGTCCTTTATTCCGCTTTCAGATACGAAAACAACATTATCGGGAACAAGCTGTCTCAGCTTTCGGCTGTTGCCTGTGTCAACTGAGAAATCCTTTAAATTGCGGTTGTTTACACCGACAATTCTTGCACCTGCTCTGAGAGCCATTGCAATTTCAGTATCATCGTGTGCCTCTACAAGTGCAGAAATTCCAAGCTCATCGCAGACTGCAATATAGTCCTTAATCTGCTGTTCTGTTAAAATTGAGCAGATAAGAAGTACAGCCTTTGCGCCAAGAACTTTTGCCTCGTAAATCATGTAGTCATCAACTGTGAAATCCTTGCGGATACATGGTATGCTTACATTTTCTGCTATTTCACGCAGATATTCATCACTGCCGAGAAAACGGCTCGGCTCAGTGAGTACTGAAATACAGTCTGCACCTGCCTTTTCATATTCCTTTGCAATTTCAAGATAAGGGAAATTCTCTGCGATAATGCCCTTTGACGGAGATGCCTTTTTACATTCGCATATAAATGAAATTCCGTCCTTTTTAAGTGCTTTCTCAAATTCAAAATTACCCTTAGGCATTGCAAGTGCCTTTGCCTTTATCTCGTCAGCAGATATATTTTCCTTTGCCTTAGCTACACGTTCCTTAGCGTAATCGGCAAGTTCATTGAGTATACTCATTCTTCACACCTGTTTATTCATTTGAAAGCTTGATTACGTTGTTGAGAGTTTCAAGAGCCTTACCGCTGTCAATAAGTTCAGCAGCCATCTTGACACCTTCATGCATATCCTTAGCCTTGCCGCCGATGTAAATTGCTGCACCTGCATTAAGAAGAACTGCATTTCTCTTGTGTCCCTTGATTTCACCGCTGAGAATGCCCTTTGTGATTTCAGCATTTTCCTGTGGTGTGCCGCCGAGAAGGTCATCCTTTGTACATCTTTCAAAGCCGAAATCCTCAGGTTTGATTTCGTAAGTCTTGAGCCATCCTTCCTTGTATTCGCAAACCTTTGTAGGTGCTGAAAGTGAGATTTCATCAAGCTTGTCTGTACCGTAAACAACCATACCGTTCTTTGAGCCGAGTTTCATAAGAACCTCAGCAACAGGCTCTGTAAGTGAACCGTCATATACACCGAGAAGATGATGCTTAGGACAAGCAGGGTTTGTAAGTGGTCCGAGAATATTGAAAACTGTTCTGATTCCGAGTTCCTTTCTGATAGGACCTACATACTTCATTGAAGAATGATACTTCTGTGCGAAAAGGAAACAGAAATTAACCTTTTCAAGCATTTCAACGCACTTTTCAGGCTCAAGTGAAATATTAACACCCATAGCCTCGAGACAGTCTGCTGTACCGCTGAGTGAAGATGCTGCTCTGTTGCCGTGCTTTGAAACAGGAATTCCTGCTGCTGCAATAACCATTGCAGATGTTGTTGAAATATTAAAGCTGTGAGCGTTGTCGCCGCCTGTACCTACGATTTCGAGAATATCAAGGTCTGTTTCAACCTTAGTTGCCGCATCACGCATAGCTGCTGCACAGCCTGTGATTTCACCGATTGTTTCAGCCTTAGTACTCTTTGTTGAAAGTGCTGCAAGGAAAGCAGCATTCTGTGTAGGTGTTGTTTCACCTCTCATAATTTCAGAAATTACCTGATATGCCTCTTCGTATGAAAGGTCCTGTTTATCTACTATTTTAATAATTGCCTCTTTAATCATTTTAATCAGCCTCCGATAAAGTTTTTAAGCATTTCTCTGCCCTGTGGTGTAAGAATTGACTCAGGGTGGAACTGTAATCCGTAAATTTCATAATCCTTATGCTGAACTGCCATAATTTCGCCCTCAGCAGTTCTTGCTGTCACAACTAAACAGTCAGGGAGACTGTCAGGGTCTGCTGCAAGTGAATGATAACGTGCAACATCGAGCTTTTCTGAAAGTCCCTTGAAAATCTTTGCATTTACATCTGCTGTGATTTCAGACTGTTTGCCGTGCATAAGACGTTCAGCATAAGTAACTGTGCCGCCGTATGCCTGACAGATTGCCTGATGACCAAGACAAACACCAAGTGTAGGGATTTTCTTTGAAACTGTTTTTGCAAGCTCAACTATTATTCCTGCATCCTCAGGTCTGCCCGGACCCGGAGAAATAATGATTTTGTCAGGTGCAAGCTGTTCAATTTCTTCAATTGTCATTTCATCATTTCTTATAACCTTGATATCAGGATTGATTTCACCTACGAGCTGATAAAGATTATATGAAAAGCTGTCATAGTTATCTATAAGAAGTATCATAAGCCAGCCTCCTCTGCAGATTTAAGTGAATTCATAACAGCAGCAGCCTTGTTGATGCATTCCTGGAATTCCTTTTCAGGATTTGAGTCAGCAACAATACCTGCACCGCTTCTTACGAATACCTTGCCGTTTTTCTTGTATGCAATACGGATAGCAATGCAAAGGTCAAGATTTCCTGTGAAATCAATGTAACCGATACCGCCGCCGTAAATTCCTCGTTTGTCCTGTTCAAGCTCTGAAATAAGCTGACACGCTCTGATTTTCGGTGCACCTGAAAGTGTACCTGCAGGAAGTACTGCTGAAACTGCATCAAGTGCATCGCAATCCTCTCTGATTTCGCCGCGGACAGTTGAACCGATATGCATTACATGAGAGAAACGCTCGATGCTGTGGAGCTTTTCAACCTCAACTGTACCGAATTTGCTGATTTTGCCAAGGTCATTTCTTCCAAGGTCAACAAGCATATTATGCTCAGCAAGTTCCTTTTCATCAGCAAGAAGTTCTGTTTCAAGAGCCTTGTCTTCTTCGTCTGTCTTTCCTCTTGGTCTTGTGCCTGCAAGCGGGAATGTATGAAGAATACCATTCTGGAGCTTGACAAGTGTTTCAGGTGATGCACCTGCGATTTCAACATCTGTACCTGAGAGATAGAACATATACGGTGAAGGATTAAGAGTACGCATAATGCGGTATGTATTGAAAAGACTTCCTTCAAATTCAGCACTTAATGAGTTTGAAAGAACAATCTGGAAAATGTCACCCTCAAAGATGTGATTTTTTGCTCTTTCAACCATTGAACAGTACTGTTCCTTGTCAAAAAGCGGTTTGATTTCGCTTAAAAGTCTGCCTTCCTGTTCTTCGCACTGTGCACCGTTTCTGATGTAGTCTGCAAGCTGACTGAGTTCAAGAACTGCTCTGTTGTAGCCTGTAACACCTTCTGAAAGCTTCATATTTACTATGAGTACAATCTTCTGATAGTAGTTGTCAAAAGCAATAACCTTGTCGAAAAGCATAAGGTCAACATCGTTAAACTGTTCTCTGTCGGGAATGTCATTTTTCAGTACAGGCTCGCTGTATGAAAGATAGTCATATGAGAAATATCCCACAAATCCACCTGTAAACGGCGGAAGATACTCAAAGCTCGGACTTCTGTAGCGTGAAAGAACCTGTCTGATTTCATTCTGCGGATGAGTGGTTGTCATTTCAGCCTCACCGACAGTAATTCTGTCACCTTTTGCAGAAATGCTCAGCTTTGGCTCAAAGCCGAGAAAAGTGTATCTGCGTCTTTCCTCATCTGTCTGAGCTGATTCAAGCAGAAAACAATGCTGAGAAATATTCTTCAGCTTTTTAAGCAGTTCGATAGGTGTGCAGATATCTGAGAGAATCTCACAGCTTATCGGAAGAACATCGTATTCTGATGAATCAAAATAGTTTTTTACTTCTTCGAGTGATGGTTTAATAACCATGTCAGCACCTCCAAAAATATACGTTTTTTCTGTAAGGACAAACAAAAACGTCCTTAACAGAATTATTGATTCTGTCAAGGACGAATAATACTTATCCGCGGTACCACCTTGATTCACAGCACTTTATCATGGCTGTGCGCTTAGCAGAGTACTGTCATACTCCCGATAACTAACGTATATCATTACGTCGCAGAATACTCTGTACACATATAATGCACATTTGACTGCGCCCTCGACGGTCCATTTGACAAATTGTTTCTTACCTGATTCTCAGCAGCACAGGCTCTCTGTAAAGGCATCAATGCCGTTATCTCCGTTTCAACGGTTTAACTTATTATAGCACTAAATCTTTGGTTTGTCAAGGTGTTTTTATAAATTCAGCAAAATACGCAGTTAATGATAAGATTATGAAAAGATTTGATGCTATTACTCTACAAATACAGGTTTTAAGGCAATACCGCATAATTAATGTGTGAGTATTGCGAAGTAAATTTTTTTG
>JAKSQU010000060.1 GCA_024403965.1 Ruminococcus sp. | reverse complement strand
GCCGTCATACTCCATTCTTCAACAACTACAGACCACAGTTCTACTTCAGAACAACTGACGTTACTGGTGTAGTTACACTCCCAGCTGACAAGGAAATGTGCATGCCTGGCGATAACGTAACAATGGACGTTGAGCTCATCACTCCAATCGCTATCGAAGAAGGACTTCGTTTCGCTATCCGTGAAGGTGGTAGAACAGTAGGTTCAGGCGTTGTTACAAAGATCAACGAATAATTTATAATTATTTATATTTGTCCAAACGAGAATTCAGCGGTTATGCTTCGGCATAACCGCTTTTTCATGCCAAAAAAATAACCCGAAATCATTAACGATTTCGGATTATATTTTTATTGCGAGACAGGTAATGTTATCTGTTCCGCCGTTTTTTAAGGCACGTTTAACAAGTCGGTCGGCACAGTTTTTGAACTCTCCCGACAGTATTTCGGATATTTCAGATTTACTGCACATATCGGTAAGACCGTCAGAACAAAGCAGAAGAATCCCTTTGCGAATGTTTAAAGGCTCATATGCCTGTGCTTTGAGTCCAATCCAACGGCTGTCAACTCCAAGAAATGTTGTAAGTCTGTGAGCGTCGGACAGTTTTTTTCTGTCATCATCGGATAAAGGCTGAGTTTTCTCTTTACGTTTGGCAACTGTATGGTCTTCGGTTATCTGACGCAGTTCACCATCCTTAAAGAAATAAGCTCTGCTGTCGCCGAGATTGAAAATATATGCTTTGTTCTTTCTGAGACATGTGAGAACAAGTGTACTTCCGCTTAAATTAGCATGTTTGGAGTAAACCATGCGTGAAATTCGATTGTTTGCCTCTGATACAAGCTTGTTTACAGTATCGGGGAGAACTTCTGGCTTAACTCTGTTTAACTGAGTAGCATACTGTGCTATTGCGAGAGATGCGATTGCAGATGCCTCGTCGCCGAACTGTTCACCGCCCATGCCGTCACATACGGCAAATGTATAGCGTTCAGAATGATTAAGCAGACGATTGCCCGACATATTTTCCTTTGCTCTTGTGCCGAGACCGTCAATGAAAAGATTGTCTTCGTTTTTCGGACGAACGTTTCCGACATTAGTTGCATAGCTGATAAGAACAGTTTGTTTTCCGATGTTTTTGTTAACGAACAATTGCATAGCATCAAATAATTTTCCCATGGTTCACCCCCGTCTATGAATTTATAATGTGTCATATTTCATTATACTTGATTATACCATACTTTCAAAATTCGGTCAAGTGTGTATAAATGACTTGAAATATGCTTGAAAATGAGTTATAATTATTGATGTACTTTAAATACATTCATATATTAGGAGAGAACAAAATGAACAAAAAAGAAACAGCAGAAATTAAAAAGAATTTTTCGGACAAAAGCGGTTTTTTCATAATGGAGCGTGTACTTACAGCCTTTATTGACGCTGAAAAGAATGTCCGCTGTCAGAATGTAAACTCCTGTCTTACAATGCCTGTTGAAGAGCATGACGTATACGATGAAACTCTCAAGAAGGTTCTTAACACTAATGTAGGAAAGGCATTTGTTGAATATGAGTTTCCTAACGAGGCATACGACGAGGGCAAACCGCAGTATATCCTTTATAATCTTCTGAAAAGTGAACTCAAGGATGAAATTGCCTGTGAGGAATTTCTCAATCATATCGCAAACAATATCGCATATGAAGGTCCGTTTGCGGTTATAACAGCTTACTGCGTTTATACAATTCGTAAAAAAGATAAGAATGACGAATTTGCGTCTGAAGGCGAAGATGAGATTTACAGATATCTTCTCACTGCACTTTGTCCAGTGAATACTCCAAGTGACGGCTTTGTTTTTGACTCATTCAGCAACGAAATCAGCAAAAAGGAAAACACCGAGCTTATCATCAGCAAAGCACCGTCAGACGGCTTTCTTTATCCTGTTTTCAGCAACAGAAGTTCTGATATTAACCACGTTATGTACTATTCAAAGTCGGCGAATAAGCCTAATATTTCAGTTGTTGAGAATGTTCTCGGATGTACATTCGTGATGTCAGCAGAAAATGAAAAGTCAAGCTTTCAGAATATTCTTAAAAGTGTTGTCGGTGATGACCTTGACTATATGCTCATTAAAACTGTAAATGAAAAAATACAGGAAGTAGTAGAAGAAAACAAGGACGATACGGACAAGGCTGTTATTGACAATTCAGCACTCAAGGATATTTTAAGTGATATCGGAGTACCCGAAGAGCGTGTGCAGATGGTTGAGCCTGTTTACGAAAAGGTGTGCGGAAATGCACCGCTTACTGCGGCTAATCTTGTTGAAACAAAGACAGTTTTAAGCTCTGCAGGAATTACAGTAAACATCAAGCCGTCAGCCGCAGACAAGGTGCGTACAAGCGTAGTAGACGGCAGACGCTGTCTGCTGATTGACATTGATGACCCGACAATTGAAATAAACGGTCTGCCTGTAACACTTAACTGAAAGAAGGTCTTTTTGTGGACGAGAAGAAAAAGTCTGAATACAGACTTGGAATATTGTTCATTATAATATCTGCATTCTGCTTTGCACTGATGAATCTGTTTATCAGACTATCGGGTGATGTACCGACTTTGCAGAAATGTTTTTTCAGAAATTTCTTTGCACTTGTTGTATCATTGGTTACACTTATGCGAACGAAAACAAAATTCAGAATAGGCAAGGGAAATACAAAATATCTTGTGTTCCGTTCTGTTTCGGGCGGACTTGGAATGGTCTGCAATTTCTATGCAGTAGACCATATGGCAATTTCAGATGCATCAATACTCAACAAGCTGTCACCTTTTTTTGCGATAGTATTTTCCTATTTTGCGCTTAAAGAAAAGGTGAATCTGTTTGAGTGGATGTCAGTTGTAATGGCATTTATCGGTGCACTTTTCGTAGTAAAGCCGTCATTTCAGTTTGCTGAAGTAGTGCCTGCGGTAGCAGGAGTATTAGGCGGACTTGGTGCAGGACTTGCGTATACATTTGTCAGAAAGCTTGGAATGCGCGGAGAAAACAGCATGATAATCGTAGCATTTTTTTCGGGATTTACAAGTCTTATGCTGCTGCCTAATCTGATATTCAATTATTCGTCAATGACAGGAATACAGTGGATGTATCTTGTACTTACAGGAATTGCGGCGGCAGGCGGACAGATTTTCATTACAAAAGCCTATGCGAAAGCACCTGCAAAAGAAATTTCGGTTTACGATTTTTCAATCGTACTTTTTGCGGCGGTATTCGGATTTATGTTCCTTGAACAAATCCCCGATTATCTCAGCTTTATAGGTTATTTTATAATAATCGGCACAGCTGTGGTAAAATGGATTTATATGAATAAGAAGAAATAATATTCAAAAAAACTGTGAAACAATCATTTGTTTTGCAGTTTTTTATTTTCCGTCGGTCAAGCCGAGACAAGTTCTTATGTACCGCCCGTAAAACTCCGCTCTGGTGTGTGGTGCGACTGCGTCGCACTTTCTTCTTTTTTATATTTTTCAGTAATAAATCGCATACCCGTCTGCGTCTGAATTTTCAACAGCTTTTATCTGCCTTTCGATTATATCGGAATGTTCTGTCCATTCAGTTTCGGCTGTTTTGCCTGCCCAGATGTCATTTTTTCCAAGCTTGTATGCACCAAGTCCGATTATCAGCCTTACATCTTCATTTCTCGGAAGATCTTCCCACATTTCAAGTGTCTGCATAAAGGGACAGCTTTCATGCTCAAATCCGAAATATATCTGCGGAATTATATAGTCAGCATAGCCCTTTTCCCTTAACCACAGCTTTACATCTGCATACTGCATTGTGTAGTCTGAATTTATGTTTCCCTGCGGACTTATCCCGAAAAGCAGACGTTTGTCACCGCATTTTACTGTGTCATAAATTGCTTTTACTGTATTTGAAATATTAGTCATGCGCCATTCGGCAAGGTTATCCGAACCGCTTTCAGCAAATGCGGTGCTGTCAAATTCGGGGTCAGTTGTCGGATAAAAGTAATCGTCTATATGTATTCCGTCAACGTCATATTCGGTAATTATCTCTGCAACAGTATTTTTCAGCAGTTCGTTAGTTTCCTGTGAATCGGGGCGCAGATACATTTTTCCGTTAACCTCGCCAATATTTCTGTCGGATAAAAACCACTGCTTTGTTATGAATTCATCGGGAATACTGTCAAAATCATCTGTACTCTGCAAACGGAAAGGATTTATCCATCCATGCACAGAAAGTCCAAGAGAATGCGCCTCGTCAAGCATAATCTGAAAAACATCGTATTCTCCGTCCCAGAATTTTCCTTTAGGATAAATCTCTGAACGATAATACGAATCACCATTCGGGTGAACATGCAGAAATACAGTATTTGCGCCGTTTTCAACAGCTTTTTCAAGTCGCTGACGAAAAGCAAGACGAAATTCATCTTCACTTTTTCCGTAAATCAGATCGGGATATTCTGTATAGGGTATCCATTCGCCTTTCATGTAGCCGAAATTAATCGGTTTATAGGCTTTTTCAGTGTACGGACACATATCAGTTGTACATTCCGTCATACTTTCATTTTCGGACGGCAGATGATTTACACATTCCGCAGAACAGCTGAACAAAACAGCAGATACAAGCAAAAAAACAGGGATAAATCTTTTCATATCATAATTACCTTTCGGATTGTTTTTTGCTATTATATGCTGAAAATCTGCGGTGAATGACAATGAAATAAAAAACAGCCGTCTCCCAAAAAGGAAACGGCTGTAATAATCATATTAAAGCATGAATTACTTCTTGATAACTCTTACTCTGATAACGCCATCGATAGCATTAATCTTGCCTTCAACTTCTGCAGGAACATCGCCTGTAACATCGAGCATTGTGTAAGCGAAATCCTTCTTGCTTGCGTTAACCATGTTTTCAATATTGATACCCTGGTTGCCAACTGCTGTTGTGATTGATGCAAGAGTTGTAGGAACATTCTTGTGAATGATACAAATCTTTGTACCAACAGCTGTCATTGATGCATTTGGAAGATTTACGCTGTTCTTGATATTACCGTTTTCGATGTATTCGATAAGTTCTTCAGCAGCCATAACAGCACAGTTATCTTCACTCTCAGGAGTTGATGCACCGAGATGTGGAAGAACAATGATGTTTTCCTGTCCGAGAACGATATCATCAGCAAAGTCTGTAACATACTTAGCAACCTTACCTGCAGCGATAGCGTCAACTACAGCCTGGCTGTTGATGAGTTCGCCTCTTGCGAGATTGATAAGACGTACACCGTCCTTCATCATAGCAATCTGTTCAGCATCGATTGTATTCTTTGTCTGTGGTGTGTAAGGCATATGAATTGTAATGTAATCGCTCATCTTGTAGATATCGTTGATATCTGAAACAACCTTGATTGATGGCTCAAGGTTAAGAGCAGCATTTACTGAAAGGTATGGGTCATAGCCTACAACCTTCATGCCGAGAGCAACAGCAGCGTTTGCAATCTTGCCGCCGATAGCGCCGAGACCGATAACACCGAGTGTCTTGCCGTAAATCTCAGGACCGCCGAACTTTGACTTGCCGCCTTCAACTGTCTTAGGAGCATCTTCTGTGCCCTTGAGTGATGCAGCCCATGCAGCAGCCTCAGTAATCTTTCTTGATGCAAGGAGAAGTGCACAGATTGCAAGTTCCTTAACAGCGTTTGAGTTAGCACCCGGTGTATTGAATACACAGATACCCTCCTGTGCGCAGCGGTCAACAGGAATATTGTTTACGCCTGCGCCAGCACGAGCGATAGCAAGGAGATTGTCAGCAAACTGCATATCGTGCATTTTTGCACTTCTTACCATAATAGCGTCAGGTGCAGCACACTCATCAGCGATAGCATATTTGCTCTTATCAAAGATATCTGTTCCGATTGCAGAAATCTTGTTTAAAGTCTGAATCTTGTACATTGTAAGTAACCTCTTTTCATTTATTTATCAGGGCTGCCTTTTAAAGCAGCCCTGTTTGTTTTATATAAGTAATCAGGAATTTTCTTCCTCGAACTTCTTCATGAAAGCAACGAGCTTTTCAACACCTTCGATAGGCATAGCATTGTAGATAGATGCTCTCATACCGCCAACACTTCTGTGACCCTTGAGATTTTCAAAGCCAGCAGCCTTTGACTCAGCAACGAACTTCTTGTCGAGTTCATCGTTGCCTGTTACGAAAGGAACGTTCATGAGTGATCTGTCAGCGCCCTGAACAGTAGCATTGAACATCTTGCTGCTGTCGAGGAAGTTGTAAAGGATAGCAGCCTTCTTTTCATTGTGAGCCTTCATAGCCTCAAGACCGCCCATCTTCTTGATCCACTTGAATACCTTGCCGCAAACATAGATGCCGTAGCATGGAGGTGTATTATAGAGTGACTCATTGTCAGCCTGAATCTTCCAGTTCATCATTGTAGGAGTCTGCTTGAATGCAGGACCGTCAGCAATGAGATCTTCACGAACGATAACAATCTGAACACCTGAAGGACCAACGTTCTTCTGAACACCGCCGTAGATTACGCCGTACTTTGTAACGTCAACAGGCTCTGAAAGGAAGCATGAAGAAACGTCAGCAACGAGAATCTTGCCCTTTGTATTTGGAAGTTCAGGGAACTTTGTACCATAGATTGTGTTATTTTCGCAGATATAAACATAGTCAGCATCTTCAGGAATATCGAGATCTGAGCAATCAGGAATATAAGAGAATGTCTTGTCAGCAGATGATGCAACAGCAACAGCCTCACCATACATCTGAGCTTCCTGATGAGCCTTCTTAGCCCACTGACCAGTGATGATGTAAGCACCCTTACCGTTCTTCATAAGGTTCATAGGAACGCCTGCGAAGAGAAGTGATGCACCACCCTGAAGGAAGATTACCTTGTAGTTGTCAGGGATATTCATAAGGTCACGGAGATCCTGTTCAGCCTCCTTGATAATTGTGTCATAAACCTTTGAGCGGTGTGACATTTCCATAACGGACATACCGCTGCCCTTGTAATCAAACATTTCATCCTGGCATTCCTTGAGAACTTCTTCAGGGAGTACAGCAGGACCTGCGCTAAAGTTATAAACTCTGCTCATTATAATAACCTCCACTTAATTTATTAACACCTTTAAAAAGGCATGAGTATTTTTAATACACATTTTATTATACTATTTTCCAATCAATAAGTCAATATATAAATATGTATTTTTTATTTTTTGCATTTTTTTTGGGTAATATGTTGTATTTCAACCGCTTTATCGTGCTAAAATGACTATAATGGGGTTAGGGAGATAAAATGTGTGAAAGAGCAGGGAAGAGCGAGATTTCTGTATTAAGGTGAATAGTAAAACTTATTTTTCATAATTAATAGAAAATTATAAATGCAGACTACATCTATCACATAAAACACCACCCCAACGAAAAGCAACATTTGAACAACTTGAACAAAAATTCACAAAGTTTTCATTGAAATTCTTTGTAAAACATGCTATAATCAAAACATCAATTTTAACTAAGAGGTGAAAATATGAAAATTTTACTTATCGGTGGTACAGGTACTATAAGTATGGCTATCACACGTTTACTTGTAAAGCAGAATCACGAAGTATGGCTCTTTAACCGTGGCGGACGTTCTGAGGAACTCCCTGAGAGTGTTAATGTCATCAAGGGTGATATCAGTGACGAAAAGGGTGCTGAAAAACTGCTTGAGGGTATGACTTTTGACTGTGTCGGTGAATTTATCGGCTTTGTTACTGAACAGGTTGAGAGGGACTACAGACTGTTCAGCGGCAAGACTAAACAGTATATTTACATCAGTTCAGCGTCTGCTTATCAGAAACCGCTTTCAGACTACCGCATTACAGAAAGCACTCCGCTTTCAAATCCGCACTGGGAATATTCACGCAATAAAATTGCCTGTGAAGAATTCCTTATGGATATGTACCGCAAAAATGGTTTCCCTGTTACAATTGTACGTCCAAGCCATACATATGACGAGCGTTCAGTACCGCTTGGTGTTCATGGTGACAAGGGAAGCTGGCAGGTTGTAAAGCGTATCATGGAAGAAAAGCCCGTTGTTATTCACGGCGACGGCACTTCATTATGGACAATCACTCACAACAGCGATTTCGCCAAGGCTTACTGCGGTCTTATCGGAAATATTCACGCTATCGGTCAGGCATATCACATCACAACCGATGAAAGTGTTACATGGAATCAGATTTATCAGATTATTGCTGATACTCTCGGCAAAAAGCTGATTGCGTGTCATGTTCCTTCAGACCTTCTTAATGCTGTAGGACCTTATGATTTTGAAGGCACACTTATCGGCGACAAGGCAAGCACAGTTGTTTTCGACAATTCAAAAATCAAACGTGCAGTTCCTGATTTTGTGGCTACTGTCCGTGCAGACCAGGGTATCAGAGATACGGTCAATTATATTCTTGCACATCCTGAGTTACAGGTTGAAGACAAGGAATTTGACGAATGGTGCGATAAAATCGTAAATGCAGTAAATAATACAATAAAAGCTTTGAAAGGATAATTAACAATGGATAATTTTAATTTTTACAGCCCTACTGAATTTGTTTTCGGTAAGGACACAGAAAATCAGGCAGGCGAAATGGTAAAGAAATACGGCGGTACTAAGGTACTTCTCCACTATGGCTCAGGCTCTGCTGTAAAGTCAGGTCTTCTCGGACGTGTAAAGAAGTCACTTGATGACTGCGGTATCACATATACAGAGCTCGGCGGTGTTCAGCCAAATCCAAGAGATACACTCATCTATAAGGGAATAGAAATCTGCAAAAATGAAGGCATTGATTTCATTCTTTCAGTAGGCGGCGGTTCATGTATCGACTCATCAAAGGGTATAGCAATCGGTGCACTCTATGACGGTGATTTCTGGGATTTCTACGGCACAGGCAAGGAAGTTGAAAGAGCACTTCCTATCGGTACTGTTCTTACAATTGCCGCAGCAGGCAGTGAAGGTTCAGGTGCATCAGTTGTTACTAAGGAAGAAGGCAGCTTAAAGCGTGACGTAGGTTCAGACAAGCTCCGTCCACGTTTTTCAATTCTTAATCCTGAGCTTACATGCACACTTCCTGCATATCAGACAGCCTGTGGCGCTACTGATATTATGGCTCACGTTTTCGAGAGATATTTCACAAATACAAAGGAAGTTGAAGTTACAGACCGTCTCTGTGAAGCTATTCTTATGACAATGATTAAGGAAACTCCAAGAGTAATTGCAGATCCGAATAACTATGAGGCTCGTGCAAATATTATGTGGGCAGGTACAGTTGCACACAATGACATCGTAGGTGTAGGAAGAAGTCAGGACTGGAACAGCCATCGTATTGAACATGAGCTTTCTGCTCTTTATGACTGTGCACATGGTGCAGGTCTTGCAGTAATTATGCCGTCATGGATGGAGTTTGTATACAAGCATGATGTTATGAGATTTGCACAGGCAGCAGTTCGTATCTGGGGCTGTCAGATGAACTTTGAAAATCCTGAGGCTACAGCGCTTGAAGGAATTAAGCGTTTCCGCAGTTTCCTTAGCAGTATCGGTATGCCTATCAACTTTGAACAGCTTGACGCTAAGGAAGAAGACATTCCTAAGCTTGTTGAAAAGCTTGGTCTTGGTGACGGCAGAACAGGCGGATTTGTTTCACTTACATCTGAAGATATTGCATCAATCTATACAATTGCTGCTCACGCATCATTATAATAATCAGTATTGATACAATCAGAATACGGACAATTTTCAGCAATATACGGTAAAAACGTTCATGCTCTGAACCTGTTATGAACAGTTCAGCAGCAGCGCCGCCGTCAAGGCTGCTGAAGGGGAGAAGATTATAAATCCCTGTGACAAGGCTGAGAACTGCTGTATCGTGATGAATTCCCGATAATTCAAGCAGAATAAAAAGAATAATATTGGCGGCAGGTCCCGAAAGCAGTATAGCTGTACTGCTGAAAAACGTGGACCTGCCGCCTTTTTCAGTTTCGATACATATTCCGAAAAAACTGAGTTTAATGTGCTTTATTTTAACACCGAAGAACGTAATTGCGGCGAAATGACCGAGTTCATGGATAATACACACATTGATAAAGCCGTATACTGTTTTGCTGTCACGGAAAAGAAACAGCAGTGCAGTGAAAACGAAGAACGAAAAATCTGCACTTATCCGTGGAATTTTACTTAAAAAGCGTGATGAAATAATCAATCGGATTAGGAATCAGCGCATGGCTGTCTGAAGATTTTTCCTTTATTTCAGACAGGAGCATTTCCGCAGTATCGGGACAGAAATAATTAAGAATAATAAAACCGACAACAATGCACAGACATAAAAATGTCTGCATTGCGATAACATCATCAAGCCGTGATTTTCTGCGGTTATCGTATTCTTCAAGCAGAGCCTCAGTGCTGTCTGAGTTAAGTTCTTCGTTCATATAAATCACCTCATGGAATTATATGATGTATCAGCGGGGGATATGACAAAAACGCTGTACCCCAGACAAGATACAGCGTATAAATATATCATATTCTCACTTTAACAAAGATTTCTTAAAGCCTGTTTTGTCAAGTGCAAGTCCTACGAGAATGAAAAGTGCTGAACTTACAAGAATCTGTATGCAGTATGCAGGAATCTGCTGAAATGCCGCAATAAAACCTGCCTTTGAAACACCATTTGCAATAACAAGCGCTTCATATACTGAATATCCGATAATACATGTAATTAGTGACGGAACAATTCCGAAAATATTTCTGAGTGTAACTATTTTTTCGCTTTTTTGTGTAAAGAACAATGCTGTCACAGCCTTGACTAAAACTGTTGCGGGAATCCATATCGGAAAACCAGATAATCCGTCGGCAAGTGCACCGCCTATTACACCGACAGCAATTGCATATGGTGTAGGAAGAATACAAGCCGCAAGATAAATTACACCATCACCTGCGTGTGTGTAGCCGTTACCTGACGGAATGTGCAGATAAGCTGTAAATACGAATACAAGTGCCGCAAGAACTCCGGATAATACGAGATATCTGAGTTTTACTGACTGTTTTGTTTTTGTTTCGGACATAATATCACCTTCTGAAAAATATTTATACAAGTAAGTGCTTTTTGTATGAATACATTTTACCATATAAAACGTATGAAATCAAGATTAATTTTAGACAAATATAGCCGACTAATTCTATAGGATATTTGTATTTTACGTCAGCGATTTGCTTTGGGGGACAGTTGTGGATATAAGGCGGCAAAACTCAGTTCCCTATCTGTTATATATATCACATCTGCATTTTATGTTCCTTAGATTTCACATATATAGGCAACGCTCTCTGAATACATGAAATTGTGTTAACAGGAAGGTCACCGCCGTATTCTCCGTCAATTGTCCATGTAATCGGCTCGTTGTTAAGTGATGTGAATCTGATTTCGTTTGTTCTGAAAAATCTGATATATTCCTTGTCGATTTCTTCTGTGATGTTGAGCAGTGAAGATAAAATCTCATGAAGATGAACTATGTTTGTCGGCTTTTTGATAAGAGTTACTTCAAATACTCCGTCATCAAGATAAAAGTCATTGAGCGACAGAAGACCTGCAACAGAAGATGAATTTGTAACCATTCCGAATATGAATTCATCTTCAATAACGTTTCCGTCATATTCGATTCTCATGCGTTTTGAACGTATACTTGTAAGCTGTGCAAGTCCGCTGAGTACATACGCAGAGTGTCCGAGAACATTTTTTACCTGCTGAGATGTTTCATAGGTTACATTTGTAAATGCACCGAAAGCTGTGACATAGGTGAAATATGAATCGTTGAATTTTCCGATATCACACGGCACAGCACGACCTTTGAGAATATGGCTTACAGCCTCCATAGGTTCTTTGGGAATGCCGAGAGTTCTTGCAAAATCATTTGTTGAGCCTGCAGGAATATATCCGACAGGAATTATTCTTTCACTGTTCATAATTCCCTGTACACACTGGCTGAGAGTGCCGTCACCGCCTGCACAGACTATCATATCATAGCCGTTTGCACAGGCATAAGCAGACTGCTCACAAGCGTCTGTACCGCTCATTGTAATGCGCACGGTGACTTCATAATCAGCCTTGTTAAGCTCTCTTATTATTTCACCGAGACATGAATTTATAGTGGCTCTGCCTGCGATAAGATTTGCAATAAAATAGATTTTTTTCATTTTGTTTTATCTCCGATTATGTCATTTGTATTTCTCTTTATTCACAGTATATTACTGCTTATTTATAATTATATTACTTTTATAGATTTATTTCAATAGTATCAGAAATAATTAAAATAAAAAAATATATAGAAAAGTGTTGACAAAGCAGAATATAAGTGCTATAATAATAAAGCTGAATGATTACAGCGCAAACAAATAGAAACTGGGGTGTCGCCAAGCGGTAAGGCAACGGACTCTGACTCCGTCATTTCGAGGGTTCAAATCCTTCCACCCCAACCAGTTAAAAAACGAATCACTTTTGTGGTTCGTTT
>JAKSQU010000006.1 GCA_024403965.1 Ruminococcus sp. | reverse complement strand
ACAAAAAAATTTACTTCGCAATACTCACACATTAATTATGCGGTATTGCCTTAAAGGTATAACGAACACATTTTTACTCTTCAAAACAGCAGGCATAAAGATTTACCGCTGTCTGCAGTGATTTACTGCAAAAACATTATACAACACTAAAGTGCAAAAGTCAATAGCATAAAAATAAACTGTTGAATTAACCATTTTCATATGCTTTACGGCTGATGTACTATGCTATAATGCAAAAAAAGAATGCCCGTTTTGCAACGGACATTCCTGTGATTAACAATTCCTTAATTCAGCCATTAAAGCATAGCAGCTCTTAATTCTTCAGCTGAAAGTGGTGAGAGATATGCAGGTGCGATATCGAAAGCTGTCTTACAGCCTGTTGCACCTTCGTTTCTGAGTCTGCTGAGTGCTCTTGCATAGCAGATAAGAACGCTTGCTGTGAACTCAGGGTTTGAACCGAGCTTGAGTGAGTATTCAATCATCTGATTTGTCTTTTCACCGTCACCTGTAAGACCGCTTCTCATTACGAAACCGCCGTGTGGCATCTTGTTGTGTACAGCATCGAATTCTTCTTCGCTGATGAAGTTTACTGTTGTGTCGTACTGGTCAAAGTAATTCTTCATTGACTTGATTGTTTCTTCAATCTTAGCAAGGTCTGCGCCTTCTTCAGCAACAACCCAGCACTCTCTTGTGTGCTTCTGACGTGTTGTAAGCTCAGGCATGCTGCCAGAACGTACTGCTTCGATTGCTTCGTCTACAGGGCATGTATACTGAATGCCCTTCTTTACGCCTTCAACACGGCGGATAGCATCTGAATGTCCCTGGCTTACGCCCTTGCCCCAGAATGTATAGCTCTTGCCGTTAGGAAGAATTGATTCAGCATAAAGTCTGTTGATTGAGAAAAGACCCGGATCCCAGCCGAGTGAGATAAGTGCAAGATGTCCGTTTTCCTTTGCAGCCTTATCTACGTTTGCGAAATGCTCAGGAATTCTTGCGTGTGTATCAAAGCTGTCGATTACATTGAAATATTTTGCAAGCTCAGGTGTCTGTTCAGGAAGATCTGTAGCACTTCCGCCGCAGATTACCATAACATCAATTTCATCAGCCATAGCCTTTGCGTCATCAAGACTGCAAACCTTAACACCCTCTGTAAGTGTCTTTACAGATGAAGGATCACGGCGTGTGAAAACTGCTGTAAGCTCCATATCGTCATTCTGTCTGATAGCAAGCTCTACGCCCTTACCGAGATTGCCGTAGCCTGCAATACCAATTCTAACCTTTTTCATTTTGATTTCCTCCTAAATAAAATATACAGATGTTATTGTCTCACGCCTTTGTGAAACAACACATTAATTATAGCACAATGACGATATTATGTAAAGTATTTCACGGAAAATTTTTCACTTCAAATTTCAAAAACAGGTTGAATTTTTCAGATTAATATGTTATACTGTAATGAACAGACTTTTTTGTCTGTATATATTTATTATATAAAGGATAATGTGAATTATGAAAGCATCATTAATGTCTATGTTTCTCACTTTTGCTGCTAACGGTGAAAAGCCTGCACTTTTTCCGTTTCCGTTTAAGTTTCATTTAATACTTGCGGCTGTATCTGTGCTTTTCTTCCTTATCAGCTTTGCAAGATACAAAAAGCCTTATCAGGTTATCTTTACAATTGCAGTTCCTTTTTCACTTCTTATATGGAAAGCAGAAGGAAACAAAACTCTTTATTATGCAATTGCTGTAATTGAGGCTGTTCTCATTCTTGCGGCTCTTGTGTCTGCATTCATTTTCAAATCAAAGAATGAAGATGATGTTGACGAATCCGCACAGGAGGAATAAGTCTTGAAAATTGTTCTTCTTGACAGCGATACAATAAGCGTGAACAATGATATTTCATCTGCTCCGCTCAGCGAATTCGGTGAAGTAAGAATTTGTCCGCTTACTGCACCCGAAGAAAGAATTGAAAATATCGGTGATGCGGATATTGTTCTCTGCAATAAGGTTGTTATTTCTAAGGAAATCCTTGATGCCTGTCCGAATATAAAGTATATCGGTCTTTTCGCAACAGGCTTTAACAATATTGATATAAAATATGCCGCAGAAAAGGGAATACCCGTATGCAATGCGGGACAGTATTCAACAAATGCTGTTGCACAGCAGACCTTTGCATATATTCTTGACTGCTACAGCCGTATAAGAGAATATGACAAAGCCGTCAGAGAAGGCGAATGGGAAAGATATCCCGTATTCTCATATTTTCCGATGCCTACATATGAGCTTGCAGGAAAAACTCTTTCAATTGTAGGCTATGGCTCAATCGGACAGAAGGTTGCAGAAATCGGCAGTGCTTTCGGAATGAATATTGTTGTCAGCACAAGAACTGCACCGAAAAACTGTCCGTATGAAGTTACAGACATTTTCACAGCCGCAGAGAAGGCTGATATCATAACATTCCACTGTCCGCTTACCGAACAGACGAAGGGAATGATAAACAGCGGACTGCTTTCAAAAATGAAAAAATCTGCTGTACTTATAAATACATCAAGGGGCGGTGTTGTCTGTGAAAAAGACCTTGCATACGCTCTTGAAAACAATGTTATTTCAGCCGCATATCTTGACGTTCTTGAAAAAGAACCTATGTCACCCGATACTCCGCTGAAAAATCTTTCAAACTGCATTATTACTCCGCATACAGCATGGGCGGCTTATGAAACAAGACAGCGCCTTATGGGCATTGTATGCGATAATATCAGGGCATGGCTTAACGGCTGTCCGCAAAATAAAGTAAACTGAAGGAAGTTTTGAAATGAGAAATATTTCCGAAAAGAAACGTATCGTCATCAAACTCGGTACTTCTACACTTACACACAACACAGGCAAGCTGAATATCCGCAGAATGACAAATCTTGTGCGTGTTATCTCAGACCTTCACAACTCAGGACGTGAAATTATCATGGTTTCATCAGGTGCGGTAGGTCTCGGCACAGGTAAAATAGGTCTTCCCGAAAAGCCTAAGGATACCAAGACAAAACAGGCTGTTGCGGCTATCGGTCAGTGCGAGCTTATGCACGTTTATGACGATATGTTTGCTAAATACAGCATTGTTGTCGGACAGATACTTCTTACAAAAACAATCATCAACAATCCTAACCACTGTGAAAACTTCAAGAATACCGTTGAATCACTTGTGAGTATGGATGTTATTCCTATTGTAAACGAAAATGATACAATAGCAATTGATGAGCTTGAACTTGAAATCGGTGAAAACGATTCACTTTCAGCACTTGTTGCAGACCTTTCAGGAGCAGACCTTCTTCTTATTCTCTCGGATATCGACAGTCTTTATGATGATGACCCGAGAAAGAATCCGAATGCAAAGCCGATAAGCTACGTTGAAGAAATCACTCCCGAAATCGAGAAAATGGCAGGCGGTGCGGGTTCAAGTCTCGGCACAGGCGGTATGTCAACAAAAATTTCTGCCGCAAAAATTGCCGCAAAGGCAGGCATTGACATGGTTATCATGAACGGCAGTAACCCTGAATTACTTTATGACCTTTTTGAAAACAAGGAAATAGGCACACTTTTCAAAGCAAGCAAATGAGGTGTTGAAATGAGCTATGCAGAAGAATTAGGAAAAAAAGCCAAAGCGGCAGAAATGTCCGTTGCCAATGCGTCAACATCGGCAAAGAATAATGCACTTGCCGCAATGTCAAAGGCTCTTATAGAAAACAGCAGTCTTATCGTATCTGAAAATGCCAAAGACCTTGCCGCAGCCAAGGAAAACGGTATGTCCGAATCAATGCAGGACAGACTCCGCCTTGATGAAAAGCGCATACAGGCAATGGCAAAGGGAGTTGATGAGATTATCGCTCTCAATGACCCTGTGGGACAGATTATCGAAGGCTTTACACGTCCGAACGGTTTACGCATTACAAAAACAAGAGTACCGCTCGGTGTTATCGGAATTATCTTTGAATCACGTCCGAATGTAACTGTTGATGCAGCGGCTTTGTGCCTTAAAGCAGGAAATGCAGTTATTCTCAAGGGCGGCAAGGAGGCAATAAACTCCAACAAATGTCTCGGTTCAATTATGAGAAAGGCTGTTGCGGAAACAGGTCTTTCAGAAGATATCATTCAGGTTGTTGAGGATACTTCAAGAGATACCACAAATGAACTTATGAGATTAAACGGCTATCTTGATGTTCTTATTCCGAGAGGCAGCGGAAGACTTATTCAGGCTGTTGTGAATAATGCAACTGTTCCTGTTATTGAGACAGGCACAGGCAACTGCCACGTTTTCGTTGATGAATCCGCCGATATTGAAATGGCTGTAAATATTACCGACAACGGAAAGACACAGCGTCCGTCAGTTTGCAACGCTGTTGAAAGTCTTCTTGTTCATAAAAACATTGCTGAAAAATTTCTTCCTGTTATGGCTGAACGCTTTAAGGCTCATAATGTAAAGATTTACGGCTGTGACAAAACTGCCGCAATTCTCGGTGAAAGCGTTATGAAAGCCACTGACGAAGAATACGCAACAGAATTCCTTGACTATATCATTTCCGTTAAGGTTGTCGAAGATATCGACGAGGCTGTTGCACATATAAGAAAATTCGGTACAAAGCATTCTGAATGTATCGTTACAAAGTCACTTGACAATGCTGAAAAATTCAGTCGTCAGGTTGATGCCGCCGCAGTTTATGTAAATGCGTCAACACGTTTCACAGACGGCGGAGAATTCGGTTTCGGTGCAGAAATAGGCATCTCCACTCAGAAACTTCATGCAAGAGGTCCTATGGGACTCTCTGAGCTTACAACTATAAAATATCTGATTAACGGAAACGGTCAGATAAGATAACGGAGGAAGTAATGGCTACAAAAAGAGAACTTGACGCTATGCTGGATAATCTTGCAGAAAACAGCAAGCCCGGAAGAAAAAAACCTGCAAAGCCAAGAAAGGCAAGCAGTGAAGAAATTGATGCACTCATAAGCACAATCAATGACGAAAAGAAAGCTGCAGAAAATGTTCGTAAGGACAATCCTAACGAAACTACAAGAGTTTTCGGAAATAAGCCGTCAGGCGAATTTGAAAAGAAATTCGGAAAGAAACTTCCGCCTTTACCGGATAAGCCTGTTCAGAAGCCTGTTTATCCGTCAGATGATGAACCATCTCCTGTGAAAAAGAAGAAGATGAAGGTTGTTATCTCAGGTGAACTTCCTGACTATGAGGCAATCAGACAGCAGGAGCTTGAAAAGGATAAAGCTGAGGCTGAAAAGTCAGCACAGGAAAAGGCTCTTGAAGAAAAGGCTGCTGAAAGAAAGCGTCTTGAAGAAGAAATGGAAGCTGAAAAGAAGCGCATTGCTGAAAAGCGTGCGGCTGAAAGTCAGAAGGCAGAAGAAACAGCTGAGCCTGTTAAGGAAGAAACAAAGGAAAATGAATTTGAAATTGAAGAGGAAGAACCTGTAAAGACTCTTGAATATGCTGATGTGGAGGCTGAAAAGCTTGATGAGGCTATCGAGTCAATCAGTTCACTTCCGCAGGCTAAGTCAGTTGATGAAATTGAAGACTTTGACGATTTCAAGCCGAGTAAAAAATCTGCTCCTAAGAAAAAGGGATTTTTCGCTAAAATAAAGAGTATGTTCTCAGGTGATGTTTTTGATGAGGATGAACAGGAAATGTTTGCTAATCAGCCTGCACCAAAGAAGAACAAGCCTGCTGAAGAAGATGCAGAACCTGAGGATATGCACTCAGATTTATTTGAACAGACAGAAGATACAGAATCAGCTGAACTCGTTGATGCGGCTATGGCGGCTATCAATGATGAACCTGTTGTAAATACAGCAGAAACAGCTGAAGAAACTGTTGAGGAAGCTGTTTCTGAAATCGAAGAACAGGCTGAGGAAACAGCAGAAGAAGTTATCGAAACTGCAGAAGAAACAGCTGAAGAAATCACTGAAACTGTTGAAGAAACAATTGAAACTGCTGAAGAAGAGATTGCTGAAACAGTTGAGAATACTGAAGAAACAGTTGAAGAAACAGCAGAGGAAATTTCCGAAACAGAGGAGAATACAGATGCTGTACTCGAGGCTGACGATGTTACAATCGAAGAAATCACAGATGATGAAGAAGAATCTTCTGAAACTGCTGAAGAATCTGCTGACGAGAATGAAGAAAAGTCTGTTCTTGAAGAAATTCTCGACGAAGACCCCGAGGAAATACTCAGCACAACCGCTGAAAAGCCTGTAAGAAGAAAGAAGTCAGGCAAATTAAAGCTGAAAAAGTCAAGAACACAGTATGCAATCATCGGTATTGCGTGTGCATTGCTTGCTGTAATCGGTCTTGTTACTGTAATTTCAGGTCTTGTAAGCTCGCTTAAGAACATCGGCAATGCAAATGACAAGAAATCACGCTTTGTAAACGTTGTTTACCCTGCGGCTATTATGGATATTTCCGCATTTGAAAATCCGTCAGAGCTTTCATCAGAAGAAATCATTACAGCTACTATCTGGTCAGTTGTTATGGATAAGAACAAAATCGGCAAGTATGAAAGTCAGCTTGGTGATACAGTTTCTATTCCTGACGTTGATATTGAAAAGTATGCAGTTGAACTCTTCGGTGAAAATCTCCCTGAGTTTGTACACTGTACAGTAGGACCTATTGAATCACGTTTCTATTATTCAAACGGTGCATACAACGTAAAGCTCAAGCCTATCACATTTACATATTCACCTGATGTAAGATCGGTTGTAAAGAGCGGCAGTGAGTACACACTTACAGTTGACTATATCGATGAACTCCCTGAGTGGATGCCTAAGAGCGTTGCAAAAACTGTTGAATACAAGCTCACAGAACAGAGCGGCGGCTCATACACAATTGATTCTATGAGAATTATCTCAGTTAAAAGCTCTAATTTATAAATAATATTAAACGGCTGATGCAGTTTTTTGCGTCAGCCGTTTTGGTTTTATGGTATTATTTTATTACATATTAACTATATATTTACAGTTTTGCTTATTGTGAAAAAAGGTGCGTTTCTATTGACATTTTACCGCTTAAATGGTACAATATATAAGAAATATCGGTGTGTATACGGAGAAACATTCGTAAATAAAAAAATCATCTGCACCGGTATGAGAGGGGTATTTTTATGAACAAATATTTAAAGAATGCTGTAGCATTTGGTTCAGCAGCTGCTCTTTCACTTTCAGCTGTTACACCTATGCTCACAACAACATCAAACCTTGCTGCAACTGTTGCAGCTGTTGATGACGGAAATGATGACTGGCTTCACGCAGAGGGCAGCCGTCTTTATGACATGAACGGCAATGAGGTATGGCTCACAGGTGCTAACTGGTTCGGTCTTAACTGTAATGAGGCTGTTCCGCACTATCTCTGGAGTGCTGATATGGACGACGTTCTTGAAGAAGTTGCAGACCGTGGTATCAACATTATCCGTTTCCCTATTTCTACAGAGCTTATCGTTTCATGGATGAACGGCAAGCCGAATCCTGTAAACAGCTTTTCTGCAAACGCTGACCCTGCATTTACTATCAACCCTGACTGTGTTGAGGCTGACGGAAAGACACTCAAAAACTCAATGGAGATTTTTGATATTCTTATGGGTAAGTGTAAAAAGTACGGCATCAAGGCTTTTATAGATATCCACAGCCCGCATACAGATAACTCAGGTCATAACTACAATCTCTGGTATGGTAAGGCTGGCGTTACAACAGACGTCTGGATAGATTCACTTGTATGGCTCGCTGACAAGTACAAGAATGATGATACTCTCCTTGCTTACGACCTTAAGAATGAACCGCACGGCAAGGGTCAGGAAGGTGCTGACGCTGCTAAGTGGGATGGCTCTACAGATGAAAATAACTGGGCTTATGCTGCTACAAAGTGTGCAGAGGCTATTCTTGATGTAAACCCTAATGCTCTCATTCTTGTTGAAGGTGTTGAGCAGTCACTCAGCGGTGCACAGGCAGGCGACTACTGGGGCATTCCTGACAGACGTGACAATTCACCATATATCGGCGCATGGTGGGGCGGTAACTTCCGTGGCGCAAGAGAATATCCAATCGTACCAAAGCAGGGTACAAGCCAGATTGTTTACTCACCACATGACTACGGCCCGTCAGTTTATGCTCAGACATGGTTTGACAAGGACTTTACAGAGCAGACTCTCCTTGATGACTACTGGTATGATACATGGGCATACATCAATGCTGAGAATATCGGTCCTGAGCTTATCGGTGAATGGGGCGGTCATATGGATGGCAAGGAAAACCAGAAATGGATGACACTTCTCCGTGACTACATGATTAATCACCATATCAACCACACATTCTGGTGCCTTAATACAAACTCAGGTGATACAGGCGGACTCTGGGACGGTCTCGGATTCCAGCAGGGTTCAGGTACAAGCATCAAGTGGAATGAACCAAAGTACGAGCTCTTTGAGGAAGCACTCTGGCAGACATCAGTATCAGGCAAGTATATCGGTCTTGACCATCAGATTCCGCTCGGTATAAACGGAACAGGTCTTTCATTAAGTGAATACTACTCAAATTATGCATTATCAGAAGGAAGCAACCTTGACGGCGGCAAGAAGGGCGGCTCAACAGGCGGTACAGTTACAACTTCAAAGCCTGTAGTTACAACAACAACTACTACTACAACTACAGATGCACCCAGTAGCAATACAACCACAACAGTTACTACAACAGCAAGCACAACTGTTACTACAACAACTACAACTTCTGTTGAAGATACTACAGTAACTACACCTTCACAGCAGGTTACAGCAAAGAAGCTTGCAGGTGACTCAAACTGCGACGGTGAAGTAAATATGGCTGACGCTGTTCTCATTATGCAGTATATCGCAAATCCTTCAAAGTACGGCTTAAGCGGAACAAGTGATACACGTATCACAGAACAGGGTATTGCAAACGCTGACTGCGACGGCTCAAACAACGGTGTAACAAACGCTGACGCTCTCGCAATTCAGCAGTATATGCTCAAGCTTATTACTGAATTAAAGTAATATCCACATTCGGAGGACTATAAAATGAAAAACAAATTCAAATCACTGAGTGCTGTCAGTGCGGCGGTTGTTTTGGCATTTACAGGTTCTGCTGTATCTCCTGTGAGATACAGCGCTCCTGTTATGAATGCATCTGCGGCTGATGACGGCAATGATGACTGGCTCCACGCAGTAGGAAGCCGTCTTTTTGATAAAAACGGAAATGAAGTCTGGCTCACAGGTGCTAACTGGTTTGGTCTTAACTGTACTGAAAACGTTCCGCATGGTCTTTATGCAAGAGATGTTGACGATATGGTTTCTTCAATTGCTGACCATGGTATCAATATTATCCGTTTCCCTATTTCAACTGAACTCCTTATGTCATGGATGGACGGCGAGCCACAGCCTGTAAGCTCAGTTCAGGCAAGCTACAATCCGCCTAAGGATGAAATCGGTGAAGATGGTACTGTTACTCCTGCGGGTAAATACGGCAACATCAACAAGGAATTTGTTCTTGAAGACGGTAAGACACTTAAAAACTCAATGGAGATTTTTGACATCATCATGCAGAAGTGCAAGAAATATGGTGTCAAGGCTCTCGTAGACGTTCACAGCCCTGCATCACACAACTCAGGTCATAACTACAATCTCTGGTATTATGAGCCTACAGCAGATGACTGTGACGGAATGGCTACAAATCACCTTACAGGTGAGCCGATTACATGGGATAACTGGATTGAGTCTATCACATGGCTTGCTGACAAGTACAAGAATGATGATACAATCCTTGCTTATGACCTTAAAAATGAACCACACGGCAAGCGTATGTACAGCGGTTCTGAATGTCCTGCAAACATGGCAAAATGGGATGATTCAACAGACAAGAACAACTGGAAATACTCTGCTGAGGAATGCGCAAAGTCTATTCTCGGTGTAAATCCTAATGCTCTCATTCTTATCGAAGGCATTGAGCAGTCACCAAGATTTGACAGAGGCAGTGACTGGAATACACCTGACAAATTCCAGCCTGCACCCGGTGAAGAAAAATGGTACGGCGCATGGTGGGGCGGTAATCTCAGAGGTGTAAGAGATTTACCTGTTCTTCCGGAAACAGGACAGATTGTATATTCACCGCATGACTATGGTAAATCAGTTTACGCACAGTCATGGTTTGAAAAGGACTTTACAGAGCAGACTCTCCTTGATGACTACTGGTATGACACATGGGCATACATCAATCAGGAAGATATTGCTCCGCTTCTTATCGGTGAATGGGGCGGTCACATGGATGCTGGTGACAACCAGAAATGGATGGAAATTCTCCGTGATTTCATGATTAACAACCACATCAACCACACATTCTGGTGTATTAACCCTAACTCAGGTGATACAGGCGGACTTATGGACAATTCATTTATGAACTGGGACCAGAAAAAGTACGCACTCTTTGAAGAATCACTCTGGCAGACTTCAGGCGGCAAGTATATCGGTCTTGACCACCAGACAGCACTTGGCGGAAACGGACTTTCACTCAATGAATTCTATACATCAGCACAGTCAAGCAACCTTGACGGCGGCAAGGCTGGCGGCGGCACACCTGTTGTAACAGACAAGCCTTCAACTACAACAACTGTTACTACAACTACATCTACAATAACAACTACTGCTGAAATAGTTATTGCTGATTGCAAGTGTGAAGTCTGTGGCTATTTTGGTCCGATTTACGAGTTTACAAAGGGTGAAGACGGAAAGTGGTACTGTAAAAACCATCGTGAAGGTGCTACTGCTACTACTACTACTACAGCTATGACAAATACCACAACAACTACAGATACTACACCTATTACTACTACACCAGCAGCTAAAGATTATTATATGCTGGGAATAGATAAACTCCCGACAAAAACAGTTTATGAAATCGGTGAACCGCTTGAACTTGATGGTGGTTATGCGTCAGGTCATGTACAGACAGCAGGAGGTGCGTTCGGAGATACATTCTCACAGCCATTTACTTCAACATTTTTCAAAATTGATGCATCAGAGTTTGATAATACAAAAGCTGGTACATATACTATCAAGATTTCTTATGGAACTGCAACACAAACTTTTGAAGTTACAGTGAATCCGCCTAAAACAACAAATACAACAGACGGAAATACAACTGATAAGTCTACATTAGTCGGTGACTCAAATCTTGACGAAGTAGTAAATATTTCAGACGCTGTACTGATTATGCAGGCTCTTGCAAATCCTTCAAAGTATGGCATAACAGGTACTGATGCAACACATATCACAGCACAGGGCATGAAAAATGCCGATTGTGACGGTTCGGATGACGGTATGACAAATGCCGACGCACTTACAATTCAGAAATTTGTTCTCGGACTTGTAAAGACACTTCCGCCGCAGTAATTACAGTTTACAAATAAAAAAACGGAGAGAACCCAAAAGTTTCTCTCCGTTATTTTTATATATTCATTTTTTCTTGAATCCCACAAACTTGATTATAGCACAGATATTGCCGATTTCATCAGAAATTCTTACATTATAGCACGGAATAGTTCTTCCGTCTTTGATAAGCTCTGTTTCGGCAATGATTTTTTCAGTTTTCGGGACACCCACAAATGAAATATCCGCATTAAGTGAAACTGTACCGGGATCTTTCCAGTTTGTAGCAACGGCAAATGCAAAGTCTGCGAGTGTAAAGTAAACACCGCCCATAACACCGCCTACAGCGTTTTTATGATGCTCATTTATAATAAGACTGCACTTTGCGTAGTTATCATCAACAGCCTCAATGACAGCGCCCGCCTCAGTAGCGTATCTGTCATGGCTGAACATTTCTCTTATTTTGTCAATTTCTGTTCTGTCCATACCGCATTACACCATTAATGACATATCGTAAAGACCTGCAGGCTTTCCTGCAAGGAATACAGCCGCATTTACAGCACCTTCAGCGAAAACCATCTTTGAGCCTGCTGAATGTGAAAGAGTGATAACTTCATCATGACCTGCAAAAATTACATCATGCTCACCGACAATAGTGCCGCCTCTTACAGCGTGCATACCGATTTCAGACTTTTCACGTTTCTGTCTGCGTGAGTGACGGTCATATACATAGTGCTTTGAATTATCGAGAGTTTCGTTGATAGCATTTGCAAGCATAATTGCAGTACCGCTTGGAGCATCAATCTTCTGATTGTGGTGCTTTTCAACGATTTCAATATCAAACTGGTCACCGAGAATGCTTGCGGCTTTTTTGCAAAGCTCAACAAGGAGATTTATGCCGAGTGACATATTGAATGTGAAGAAAACAGGAATCTGTTCTGCTGATGCCTTGATTTTTGCAATCTGTTCATCGCTGTAGCCTGTTGATGCAACAACGATAGCTGTGCCTGTTGAAAGACAGTAGTCAAGAAGACCATCAAGTGATGCAGGATTTGAAAAGTCGATAATAACATCTGGCTTAACAGGTAATTTTGCAGGGCTGTCCACAATCGGAAAATCAGCGTACTGCTGAGTGTTAAGGTCGATACCGCCGACAACTGTGCAGTCTTCTCTGTCAGCGATACAGCTGTAGATATTCTTGCCCATTTTGCCGTTAGCACCGCATATAGCAATATTTGTCATTGTTTTTATACTCCTTTTTTGAAAACACCGCACAAGAATTATGTTTGTGCGGTGTTTTGTTCGATATGAAATAAATAAAATAATGCGGCGCAGCCGCCATACACCAGAGTCCAGAGAGGTGTAGACCTCTCTGGTAGGGGGTGTGCGAGGGGGACAAAGTCCCCCTGAAAAGCAGTAAAACAAGCGCAGCAATGTTTTACGGATTATATCCTTCCGCTCTCTCGGCTTGACCGACGAAATTATTTTTCTATTTCTTTATGATTCTTACTTAATAAGATTATGCTTTTCGAGAGTTGCTCTGAGCTTAGCCTTGTGGTCGTCTGTCATCTCAACGAGCGGGAGACGGCAAGGACCTGCATTCCAGCCAACCATGTTCATAGCTTCCTTTACAGGAATAGGATTTACTTCAAGGAAAAGGTCGTTTGCAAGGTCAAGATATTCAATCTGGAGCTTTGTTGCTTCAGCGAAATTATTTTCAAGACAGTACTGAACCATCATATGAGTTTCCTTAGGAATAACGTGTGAAAGAACGGAAATAACGCCCTTTCCGCCGAGTGACATAATAGGAACTATCATATCATCGTTACCGCTGTAAACGTCAATCATGTCACCGCATTCAGCAATAAGCTTTGCAGCATAGCTGATATTACCGCTTGCTTCCTTGATTGCGGCAATATTCTTGTGCTTTGCAAGTTCCTTTACAGTTGCAACGTCCATATTCATACCTGTTCTGCCGGGAACGTTGTAAAGAATAATCGGAATGTTAACAGCATCAGCAACTGCTGTGAAATGAGCAACCAGACCTCTCTGAGTTGTCTTGTTGTAGTAAGGAGTAACGAGAAGAAGTGCGTCAGCACCTGCGCTCTCAGCCTCCTTTGAAAGCTCAACAGCATATTTTGTATCGTTGCTGCCTGTGCCTGCGATAACAGGAACTCTGCCGTCAGTATGCTTTACAGCAAACTTTATGCATTCAATGTGTTCTTCATCAGTCATAGTTGAAGCTTCACCTGTTGTACCGCAGATAACTATAGCATCTGTGCTGTTTGCTATCTGGTCATCAATAATTCTGCCGAGTTCTTCGTAATTTACAGAACCGTCAGCATTGAAAGGAGTGATGATAGCAACTGCAGCACCTGTGAATATTGTATTTTTCATAGGTAATTATCCCTTTCTGAATCAGTCAAAATAACCCTTTGCAGCAAGAAGTTCAGCAAGAAGAACAGCGCCGCCTGCTGCACCTCTGAGAGTGTTGTGTGAAAGACATACAAACTTGTAGTCGTACTGAGTATCTTCACGGAGACGTCCGATTGAAACAGCCATACCGCCTTCAAGATCTCTGTCGAGCTTAGCCTGTGGTCTGTTGTCTTCTTCAAAGTAGTTAAGGAACTGCTTTGGAGCGTGTGGAAGTTCGAGTTCCTGCGGAACGCCTGCGAATTCCTTCCAGCACTGGAGAATTTCTTCCTTAGTAGGCTTTTTGTCAAAGCTTACGAAAACAGCAGCTGTGTGACCATCTGAAACAGGTACTCTGAGACACTGTGTTGTGATAGCCGGTGAAGATGCCTTAACGATTTCATTGCCCTTGATTTCGCCCCATACCTTAAGCGGCTCCTGCTCAGACTTTTCTTCTTCGCCGCCGATGAAAGGAATAAGGTTGTCAACCATTTCAGGCCATGTTTCAAAATTCTTTCCTGCACCTGAAATTGCCTGGTAAGTACAAGCAAGAACATTCTTGAGACCGAACTTTCTGAGTGGGTGGAGAGCAGGAACATAGCTCTGGATTGAGCAGTTTGACTTAACAGCGATAAAGCCTCTCTTTGTGCCGAGACGCTCACGCTGAGCCTTGATGATTTCGATATGCTCAGGGTTGATTTCCGGAACTACCATAGGAACGTCAGCTGTAAATCTGTGAGCTGAGTTGTTTGAAACGATAGGGCATTCAGCCTTAGCGTAAGCCTCTTCGAGAGCCTTGATTTCGTCCTTCTTCATATCAACAGCGCAGAAACAGAAATCTACCATGCCAGCGATTTTTTCAATATCAGCTGTAGCGTCCATGAGAATCATATTCTTCATTGATTCCGGCATAGGTACAGCCATCTTCCATCTGCTGCCTGCAGCCTCTTCGTATGTCTGACCTGCACTTCTTGGTGATGCAGCGAGAACCTTTACATTGAACCATGGGTGGTTTTCAAGCAGAGTAGCAAATCTCTGACCTACCATACCTGTTGCGCCAATGATACCTACATTATACTGTTTCATTATTTTTTCTCCTTTTTTTATAAAAATTTACTGAAAATATAAAAAACCGGTTGCAAACCGGCTCATCATGCGTTATAATAGAAATACTGACATAATTATATGCCGATAGCACTCCATCAAAGCATGATGACAGCCGCAGACCTGTTCGGCGTGCAGCCAGAAACGAATTTACCAAAGACGTTTCTTCGGCAGCTTCACCTTTCGCTGAACATCATAGGATTGGTTATCCGATGTGCAGTTACTGATTTCAGCTGCGCCTCTACCTTGTTACTATAATATCACTTTAAAGCCGTTATGTCAATATGTTTTTATAAATTTATAGTGAACGACAAAATAAATGCGTCTTTCACTATAATTTTTGATTTTAACCTATAGTAAACAACGGAAAAATTTGCCGTTTACTATGATTCATTCGTCAAAAACAGCCTTGTTTTTGAGTTTTGATATATTATAAAAAAGGAGACAATTTTCTGAATGGAACTTCTTAAATCAGATTTCTATTATGATCTTCCCGAAGAGCTTATAGCACAGACACCTGTTGAGCCGAGAAATTCTTCAAGAATGATGTGCGTTGACCGTAAAAGCGGTGCAGTTTCACACGATCATTTCTATAATTTATGCGAACATCTTAAAGAAGGTGATTTGCTTGTTATGAATGATTCAAGGGTTATTCCTGCAAGACTTTACGGTGAGAAGATTGATAATCAGACCTTTATTGAGTTTCTTCTGCTTGAACAGAAGGGCGACAAGGAATGGGAAATAATCTGCCGACCTGGAAAAAAGGCTAAAGTCGGAACAAAATTCAGCTTTGGCGGCGGCAGACTTGTTGCAGAAGTAAAGGAAGTAAAGGAAGACGGCAACCGTATTGTAGAGTTTGAATGCGAAGGCAATTTCTTTACTGCACTTGAAGATGTGGGACAAATGCCTTTACCGCCCTACATCAAGGAAAAGCTTGAAAACAAGGAACGCTATCAGACAGTATATTCAAGAGAACTCGGTTCAGCCGCAGCACCTACTGCAGGACTTCATTTCACACCCGAAATGCTTGATACACTTCGTGCAAAGGGCATAAAGACAGCATTTGTTACACTTCATGTCGGACTCGGTACATTCCGTCCTGTAAAGGAAGACAATGTGCTTGACCATAAAATGCACAGTGAACACTATTATCTTCCTAAGGAAACAGCAGACCTTATAAATGAAACAAAGAAAAACGGCGGAAGAGTAATAGCAGTAGGCACTACAACATGCCGTACACTTGAAAGTGTTGCGAGCTTTTACGGTGAAATATCCGAGCGTGAAGGATATACCGACATTTTCATTTATCCGTCATATGAATTCAAATGTATTGACGGACTTATCACAAATTTCCACCTTCCCGAAAGTACACTGATAATGCTTGTATCAGCTTTCATGGGATATGACAACACGATGAATGCATACAGAAAAGCCGTTGAAGAAAAATACAGATTCTTCAGCTTTGGAGACAGTATGTGTATTTTATAATACATAAAAAAGGAGTATAGTAAAATGGAAATTTCAGAGATTATAAAATTTATGTGTGACAGCATTCATACACCTATTGCAATATGTGACATTGAATACAATATTATATATGAGAATAAAGCTGCTGTTGACAGATTCAATCACGGCAGAGAATTTGTCGGAAAAAATATCGAAAGCTGTTTTTCAGTAGAAACTCTCTCAAAAATCTATGCAGCATTTGAGTGGTTCAAGGAAGAAGAAAAAAACAATACCATCTTTGTTTATCACAATGATAAAGACAATACAGATGTGTATATAAATTCTGTCAGAGATGACAAGAAGAATCTCATAGCAGTTTACAGCTATGAAATATGCCGTAATCTTGAGGCTGTAAAGCCGTTTGATATAGACTGATCGGAGCTTATATAATGTTTACACTTTTCAAAAACGAAAACAAGGCAAGACGCGGACAGTTTGAAACTGTACACGGTACATTCCAGACACCATGCTTTATGAATGTAGGTACAGCCGCCGCAATCAAGGGCGGTATATCATCAGTTGACCTTAAAGGTCTGAAAACACAGGTTGAACTTTGCAATACCTATCATCTTCATCTGCGCCCGGGTGACCATATCGTAAAGCAGATGGGCGGACTTCATAAATTTATGAACTGGGATAAGCCGATACTTACAGACAGCGGAGGATTCCAGGTATTCTCTCTTGCAAAACTGCGCAAAATCAAGGAAGAGGGCGTATATTTCGCTTCACATATTGACGGAAAGCGCATTTTCATGGGACCCGAGGAAAGTATGCAGATACAGTCAAATCTTGCGTCTACAATTGCAATGGCATTTGATGAATGCATAGAAAATCCGTCACCATACAAGTATGTTGCAAATTCAATCGAGCGTACAACAAGGTGGCTTATACGCTGTAAGGAAGAAATGGCAAGACTTAACAGCCTTCCGGATACAATCAACAAAAAGCAGATGCTTTTCGGCATAAACCAGGGTTCAACCTTTGACGATTTACGCATAAAGCATATGGAAGATATAGCAAAGCTTGACCTTGACGGCTATGCTATAGGCGGACTTGCAGTAGGCGAGGCTACAGAAGAAATGTACCGCATTATCGACGTAGTAGAGCCGTATATGCCTGTTAACAAGCCACGCTATTTAATGGGTGTAGGTACACCGTCGAATATAATTGAGGCGGTTGCAAGAGGCGTTGATATGTTCGACTGTGTAATGCCGAGCAGAAATGCACGTCATGCAACAGTTTTCACATGGGACGGCATAATGCACCTTGGAAACAAGAAATATGAAACAGACCCAAGACCTGTTGATGAACAGTGTGATTGTCCGACCTGTAAAAATTTCTCAAGAGCGTATATCCGTCATCTTTTCAAGGCAAATGAACAGCTTGCAGGCAGACTTGCAGTACAGCACAACCTTTATTTCTACAATACACTCACTGAGAAAATCCGTGATGCACTTGACGAGGGACGTTTTGAGCAGTTCAGAGGAAAATACTCAGAGCTTCTTGCAAGGAGGATATGACCATGAAAACAGCGATATTTGACCTTGACGGAACACTTGCGGATACACTTTTCGACCTTGCGGATGCAGTAAACGAAGGACTGAAAACATTAGGATTTCCTGTCCATCCGTATGAGCCGTACAGACATTTTGTAGGCAATGGTGCAATGAAACTTTGTGAACGTGCACTGCCTGACGGAAAGAAAGAGTTCAGCGAAGAACTCCACAGACTTTTCAGAGAGAACTACAACCGCAATTATCTTGATAAGACAAAGCTGTATGACGGAATTCACGAAACACTTAAAAAGCTGAGTGAAAACGGAGTAGTGCTTGCAGTTGCGACTAATAAGCCTGAAAATTTTGCGGTTAAAATGATAGACAATCTGCTCTCCGATATAAATTTTGTAAAGGTGCTTGGCGGAACAGACAGCAGACCGAAAAAACCCGAAAAGCCTATAATTGACGAAATACTTTCAGCAGTTGGTGAAACAGATGAAGTATATATGATAGGTGACAGCAATGTTGATGTACAGACAGCGAAGAAAAGCGGACTTATATCAATCGGCTGTACATGGGGATTCCGTGGACGTGAAGAACTGATTGACGAAGGTGCGGATTATATAGCAGAAACACCGAGCGATATAGCAGAGATAATATTAAAAAGCAAATAAAAAAGAAAAAAATGTGCGACGCAGTCGCAAAGAGTAGTAAAGCGAACGCAGTAACGCTTTACGAACCGAGCCGTAGTATTAGCGGTGAGAGATATGTTCTCTATCTGTTTTTTTAGTTAATATGTAATATGACAGGCGGCGAAACGCCGCCCCTACACATAAACATTTGCTGCATACAAAAAACAAAACCCGAACATTCAGCGAAAAATGAATGTTCGGGGATTTTTATGTTATCTTTCTTTTATCCGAGTAATGCCTTAATGCTGTCGTATATATCTGTGTTGCTGAATTTGTAGTATTTAGTATCTTCGTCGTGAACTATATTTCCCTTGCTGTCCATGAAATATTCAATAATATATCCGTCATCTGTCACGCCTATGTTAAGTGTATTGTTATCGTCTATGCCGCCTACAAAGAATGAAAATCTGTATTCAGAATTAAGAGAGCGATTGTTCTTTTCTTCTGCTGTAACATCATGCGCCGCCCAGTCATAGCCGTAGAAAATATCCTGTGCGGCTATGCTTTGTGTATCGTCGAGAGTACCGCTTTCGCCTGTGCTTTGTACATAGTATTCAGCATTGCCCATTTTTACAAAATTAGCGAAAGGCAGATAGTAAGCCGCATTGTCTTCTGTGTGCTTTATTTCCGTATTGAGTGCTGAATGAAGATTTTCAAGCAGTTTGTTTACATCAATTTTCACAAAAAATGTTTCACTAACTGATTTGTTTATCATTACATTATCATTATCCATGAAATTAAATGTAACTTCTGATTTGCCTGTTTCTTTGTCAGTAATATCAATTGTGTAAAGATATTCTGCATTGTTTGGTGACATTAATTCACAATGATACATTGAAGAAAAAAGACTATAGTACATTGCATCATTCATTTCATATTCTGTACCGTCTATATCTGTGAGAGTAAAAAGATATCTGCCTGTGTCCTGATAATCTGTAATAAGGCAGTTTACTCTTGATGTCAATGCGTTATTCAAATATGATGTACGGTCATCTTCGCTGATTATATCAGCAAAAAATTCCACAGCTTTGTCAGAATCATAGCGGTACATACTACTATCTGAATTATACGTTAAATAAAGAATATTATTAGTGCTGAATGAAATTGAATTTTCTCCTGAACTAAAAGAAATAAACGGTTTGAAAGCCCATTCTGAATTCGTTTCAGTTAATTCAAGAGAATTAATGAATTCTGAGATTTTTATTCTGTCTTCATCTGTAAGCTTTGTGTTTTGGTAGATTCCATCAAATCCTTCTGAAATTTCACATTCGCTGAAATCATAAATCGGTGCGGATTCTGTTGTTTCTTCCGTGTTTTCCTCGGTCATTTCTTCAGTAGTTTCTTCCGCTGTTTCTTCTGTTTCAAAATCGTCAACGAGTGTCATAGGTGAAGAACCCTTTGAAAGCTGACCAAGTGTTAATCCTACACCGCCAAGCACCACAAGACAAGCCGCAATACCGCTTAAAGTATGAAGAAATCTTTTCGGTTTAACGTGTTCAGCAACAAAATGATAATCTGTGTAGCCGTCTGAATTTTCGATAATTTTATTTGTGTTTTCACAGCTTGAAATAATTCTTTTTGAAAGTTCATCGGACATTCTGATTTTTTCAGCCGCCTTTTTTATATCTCTGTCGTTCATATTACATATACTCCTTTCTGTACTTCTCTTCAAGCAGTTTTCGTCCTCTTGAAAGACGCATTTTAACTGCTGAAACAGAAATACCTGTTATTTTTGATATTTCGTTAATTGTGTATCCCTCAACATAATGCAGAACAAGAATAATTCTGTATTTTTCTGAAATACTCATAAGTGCCTCTAAAACACCTGTGCTTTCTTTGTCAACGGAATAGTTCAGCAGAACATCTTCACTTTCCGCTTTATGTCTGCTTTTGAAACGCAGTAAATCACGGCATTTATTCGACGCTACAGTTATAAGCCATGCCCTTTCATGCTCAAAGTCATTGAAAACGGGCGCATTCTGTATATATTTAAGGAAGGTGTCCTGAACAACGTCCTCTGCATCATGCTGATTTTTCAGCATAACAACGCAAAGTCTGAGAACAGAATCACCATGATTTTCAACTGCATCTCTTACGCAGTCGGCTGAAAGCATAAATATCGCTCCTTTCCGTTTATTTGAAGTATCAGTACTGCTCTTCTGTATAGTACACGAATGAACATGGCAAAAGGTCACAAATATTTTTGAAAAATAAAAAATACCGCCTGATGTAAACAAGCGGTACAGTAATATGTTCTTTGTCCGTACTCTATGTGCAGAGCGGAGTGTTATGCTTTACTGCTTTTCGCACACATTACTTTTTCAAGACAGTGCTTTATGCAGTAAATCTGTAAATCATGTAGTATTCTTCTTCGCTTTCATCGACTATTTCATAGCCGACCTTTTTATACATTTTAACAGCATAATTCATCTTCTGAACAGAAAGAGATGTTTGTCTGTAACCTTTTTCCTTTAATTCAGAAAGCATTTTTTTCATCATGTCTGTACCTATGCCCAGATTTCTGTATTCTGAAAGCAAAGAAATTGCAAGTGAAGGTGTTTCGTCATCAATATGACCATAGTCATCCATAATGCGCACCCATACAGCACCAACCACTTTTCCGTCAGCTTCAGCAACGAAACAGATGTCATCCTTTTCCGTGCCGAAATTTCTGACATAAACCTGTAAATCGGGATGGTTTATAATGCTTTTCGGGGGCGGTTCAACACCCTCAGGAATAAAAATTGCCTCATAGAGAAAATCGTCAAGCAGAGAGTATTCTTCTTTTCTGATTTTTCTGATGTTATAGTTCATTTTATCTCCTTTAAGAATAAACACACATCCGTGCAGTAATTCTCAGGAATTAAGGTAGGATCTGACAAGTACCTGTAAAAGCTCATCACGGTCAATGTGACGGATAAGGTTTCTTGCATTGTTGTGTGTAGTTATGTAGGTCGGATCTTCGGAAAGGATATAGCCTACTATCTGATTGATAGGATTATAGCCTTTTTCGGTAAGAGCGTCATAAATCGCAGTAAGATTTTTTTTGAGCTCTGCCTCCTTGTCTTCGTTTACAGTAAAAGTCATTGTTTTATCAAACATATTATCAGCCTCCCCATTTTATTTGCCGTAATACTTCATGTGGGTTAACCGAAGTAAACGGCTGAATATGTTTAGTTTGTGGAACAATGGTTAAATTCTGAATATTCAGAATACCACTATATATTATACATCAAAAAGATATATTATGCAAGTGAAAAAAAGAAATTGTATCAATTTTACTGTATTATTAACTGAAACTGCGTCATAATGCACAAAAGAATAACTGCTGATTAACTGAGAATATGAATATTCTGTAAATATGTATCGGACCGCATAAACGGTCCGATTTTTATGACATACCTGTTCGCTTTACGAATGAATTACAGTCGGTACATTCGGGTACAGTAGGGTTGTCCTCATGAGTGCCGACGGAAATGCTGTCGAGTGAGCAGAAATTCTCGGTTACGAGATTATGCTGACACTGTGAAACGGTACATCTGATATTGCAGTTTTTCTTTTTGCAGTCCATTATACTAACTCCTTTTCTCTGAAGACTTATACTTCAGCAAGGATAGTATATTCATTTTATGAAAAATTATTCATGAAAGATAAGGCTTAAGGTATTTTCCTGTGTATGATTTTTCGCACTGTGCGATTTCTTCGGGAGTACCCTGTGCAACAAGTGTACCGCCTCCGTCACCGCCTTCGGGACCTAAATCAATTACATGGTCTGCAATTTTGATTACGTTGAGATTATGCTCGATTACAAGTACAGTATTTCCGCTGTCGGCAAGCTTTTGCAGTACCTCGATAAGTCTGTGTACATCTGCTGTGTGAAGACCTGTTGTAGGTTCATCGAGAATGTAGATAGTCTTGCCTGTAGGACGCTTTGAAAGTTCAGTTGACAGCTTTACACGCTGTGCCTCACCGCCCGAAAGTGTAGTTGCAGACTGACCGATTTTTATGTAGCCGAGTCCTACCTCCTGTAAGGTTTTCAGTTTTCTTGCGATTTTCGGAATGTGCTCGAAGAATTCAACACCTTCATCAACTGTCATTTCGAGAACATCGTAAATAGACTTGCCCTTGTATTTGACTTCAAGAGTTTCACGGTTATAGCGCCTGCCCTTGCACACCTCACATGGTACATATATATCGGGGAGAAAATGCATTTCGATTTTGATAATGCCGTCACCTTCGCATGCCTCACAGCGTCCGCCCTTTACATTGAAAGAGAAACGTCCGCTTGAATAGCCGTGTGCCTTTGCGTCCGTAGTTTTTGAGAAAAGGTCACGGATATCCGTGAAAACACCTGTGTATGTTGCAGGATTTGAACGTGGAGTTCTTCCGATAGGTGACTGGTCAATACAGATAACCTTATCGAGATTTTCTATTCCTTCCATTCCGCTGAATTTTCCGCATTTGATTTTTGCTCTGTTCAGCTTTGCGGCAAGGTGCTTGTATACAATTTCGTTTACAAATGAAGACTTGCCCGAACCCGAAACACCTGTTACGCAGACAAGCTCTCCGAGCGGAATACTGATATCAATGTTTTTGAGATTATGTTCTTCACAGCCGCAGACCTTAAGGAATTTGCCCGAACCCTTTCTGCGTTCTGTCGGGAGCGGAATAACCTTTCTTCCGCTGAGATACTGTCCTGTTACGGAGTTTTTGCATTTAAGGAGCTTTTCAACAGTACCCGAAAATACAACCTGTCCGCCGTTTACACCTGCTCCGGGACCGATATCAACAATATGGTCTGCGGCAAGCATTGTATCATCATCATGCTCAACAACGATTACGGTATTTCCGATATCACGGAGACGTTTCAGCGTTGCGATAAGTTTATCGTTGTCACGCTGATGAAGTCCTATACTCGGTTCATCGAGAATGTAAAGCACACCCACAAGAGATGAGCCTATCTGTGTTGCAAGACGGATTCTCTGACTTTCACCGCCCGAAAGAGTGCCCGATGAACGTGAAAGTGTGAGATATTCAAGACCTACGCTTTTGAGAAATCCGAGTCTTTCGCCGATTTCCTTGATAATTCGTTCACCTACAAAAGCGTCATGCTCTGAAAGTGAAAGACCATTGAAGAAATCAAGGCTGTCCTTTACGGAAAGGTCGGTAAGTGAACTTATATCCCTGTCACCGACAGTAACAGCGAGATATTCGTCACGGAGTCTTCTGCCCTTGCAGACAGGACACTCAACTTCACTCATATAGCTTTCGATATCTTCACGTGAATAACTGCTGTTTGATTCTCTGTATCTTCTTTCAAGATTATTGATAACACCTTCAAAGGTGCGTATATACTTTCCGCCGCCGAATATTTTCGGATGTTCAAGTTCAAGCTGAACTTCATCTGTGCCGTAAAGGAAAATATCAAGGTCGGATTTTTTCAGCTTTTTAACAGGTACATCAAGCGGAATACCGAATTTTTCCGAGATAGCTCTGTAGTACATCATAGCAACGGATGTATCATCAAGGCTGTTCCATCCCGACGCATTTATAGCACCTTCAAGAATTGACAAATCCTTGTTAGGAACGATAAGGTCGGGGTCAATTCTTCTGAAAACACCAAGACCTGTACATTTAGGACACGCCCCCACAGGATTGTTGAATGAAAACATAACAGGCTCAAGTTCGCCTATGCTGATATTATGCTCAGGACAGGCAAAATTTCTTGAAAAGAGCATTTCTTCGCCGTCGATAACGTCAACAAGTGCAAGACCTTCTGTAATGCTGAAAACAGTTTCAAGGCTGTCTGTGATACGTGACTCAATGCCTTCCTTGATAACAAGTCGGTCAACGATAATTTCGATATTGTGCTTTTTATTCTTGTCAAGCTTGATTTCTTCAGCAAGCTCATAGAGAATTCCGTCAACTCTTGCACGGACAAATCCCGATTTTCTTGCGCTTTCGAGTTCCTTTGCAAACTGTCCCTTGCGGTTGCGTGCAATAGGAGCAAGGAGCTGAATTTTAGTACCCGGCGGCAGAGCCATAATTGAATCTGTCATCTGGTCGATAGTCTGCTGTGAGATAACACGTCTGCATATCGGACAATGGGGAACACCTATTCTTGCGTAAAGCAAACGGAGATAGTCATATATTTCAGTAACAGTACCCACAGTTGAACGTGGATTTTTTGAAGTGGTTTTCTGGTCGATTGAAATTGCAGGAGAAAGACCTTCAATGCTGTCAACATCCGGTTTTTCCATCTGACCGAGAAACATTCTTGCATATGAAGAAAGACTTTCCACATATCTGCGCTGACCGTCAGCATAGATAGTATCGAATGCAAGAGAAGATTTACCCGAACCCGAAAGACCTGTCATAACAATGAGCCGGTCACGGGGGAGTTCAAGGTCTATATTTTTAAGATTATTGGCTCTTGCGCCCTTGATTATGATTTTATTTGTCATATTATTTCTCCAGTTCCTTTATCTTGTCACGCAGATAAGCGGCGTGTTCAAATTCAAGCATTTTTGCGGCATTCTTCATTTCTATTGTAAGCTTTTCGATAAGAGCCTTTTTCTCAGCGGCAGAAAGCTTTTTATCAGATGTCTTTTTCTCTACGCTGTGCTTTGAAGTGATTTCGAGAACATCACGGACACCCTTGATGATGGTTTTCGGAACAATTCCGTGTTCTTCATTGTAAGCCATCTGAATTGCACGTCTTCTTTCAGTTTCGGTAATTGCACGCTCCATAGAACCTGTTACGCTGTCAGCGTACATAATAACCTGTCCCTTTGCATTTCGGGCGGCACGTCCGATAGTCTGAATGAGAGAAGTTTCACTTCTGAGAAAGCCTTCCTTGTCAGCGTCGAGAATAGCAATAAGGCTTACTTCCGGAATATCAAGACCTTCACGGAGAAGATTGATTCCGACAAGAACATCAAATACACCGTTTCTGAGATCCTTGATAATTTCCATACGTTCGATTGTATCAATGTCATGGTGGAGATATCTTACCTTTACGCCGAGATTTTCGTAGTAATTTGTCAGATCTTCCGCCATTTTCTTTGTAAGTGTAGTAACAAGAACACGTTCATTTCTTGATGTTCTTATATTGATTTCAGAGAGTAAATCGTCAACCTGTGACTGTGTAGGCTTTACGATGATTTCGGGGTCAACAAGACCTGTCGGACGGATAACCTGTTCAACGATAATATCAGTTTTTTCACGTTCAATCTGGCCCGGAGTAGCACTTACATAAACAGCCTGTTTAATATGAGCGTTGAATTCATCAAAGTTAAGCGGACGGTTATCCATAGCACTCGGCAGACGGAAACCGTAGTCAACAAGAGTGGTTTTTCTTGCTCTGTCACCTGCAAACATAGCACGAACCTGCGGCAGAGTAACATGACTTTCATCAACGAAAAGCAGAAAATCTTCGGGGAAATGGTCAAGCAGAGTCATAGGAGTACTTCCTGCAGGACGGCGTGCGAGAACTCTCGAATAATTTTCAACACCGCTGCAATATCCTACTTCACGGAGCATTTCCATGTCATAGTGAGTGCGCTGTTCAATACGCTGTGCCTCGATAAGCTTGTTGTTCTGCTGAAAATAGTCAATTCTCTCAGCAAGTTCAGAGTCGATTTCTTCGAGAGCAGCCTCAAGCTTGTCATCACCTACAACATAGTGAGACGCAGGGAAAACAGCCGCATGAGAAACAACAGCCTTGATTTCGCCTGTTACAACGTTTATTTCAGATATACGGTCGATCTCATCACCGAAATATTCAACTCTTATTGCTGTATCGCTTGACATTGCAGGGAATATTTCAACAACATCGCCACGCACACGGAATTTATTACGTTCAAACGCAATATCATTTCTTTCGTAGCGTATTCTTACAAGTTCATTTACAAGTTCGTCTCTCGGCTTTTCAGTACCCTGTCTTATGGAAACGCACATTGAGCGGTATTCCTCAGGACTACCGAGCGAATAAATACATGAAACACTCGCTACAATAATAACGTCTTTTCTTTCGGCAAGTGCGGTAGTAGCGGAATGTCTCAGCTTGTCTATTTCATCATTTACGGAAGAATCCTTTTCGATATAGCTGTCAGTACTCGGCACATAAGCCTCAGGCTGATAGTAGTCATAGTATGAAACGAAATATTCAACGGCATTCTCAGGAAAAAATTCCTTGAATTCCGAGCAAAGCTGTGCCGCAAGGATTTTATTGTGAGCAAGAATAAGAGTCGGCTTATTGACTCTTGCGATAATATTAGCCATTGTAAAGGTTTTGCCCGAACCTGTTACACCGAGAAGAATCTGTTCTTTTTTGCCTTCTTCAATACCCTGTACAAGCTTGTCGATAGCCTTAGGCTGATCACCTGCAGGGGCATACTGTGAGCACAGCTTAAAATGATCCATATTTTCTGACCTCTCTTATATAAGAATACTTATTATTATAACACAAAAATTTTAAAAAAGAAAGTACTAATCTGAAAAAAGAACATATTTTCTTTTTTTGACAAATTGTTGATGTATGAATCAAGATGTGCTATAATAGATGTATACTTACTATGAAAGAGAGAAAAACAATGATATATCTTCTTGAAGATGACGGCGGAATCAGAAATTTCGTCACATATGCTTTGAAAAGTTCGGGATTTGAGTCTGTCGGATTTGAATTTCCGAGTGAATTTTATAAGGCAGTATCAGAAAATCTTCCCGAGCTTGTACTGCTTGACAGAATGTTGCCCGAAGAAGACGGCATGACAGTACTCGGAAAGCTGAGAAACAATCCGAAAACATCGGGAGTTCCCGTTATAATGCTTACAGCACTCGGCAGTGAAGCAGACAAGGTTGAAGGACTTGACGGCGGTGCAGACGATTATCTTGCCAAGCCCTTCGGCACAAAGGAACTGATTTCAAGAATAAAAGCGGTTCTGCGTCGTACAGGCACACAGCATAATGATATTTTAAGCATTGACGGACTAAGCATTTCTCCGTCGGGACATGAAGTATATGCTGACGGAAAGTTGATTATTCTTACATTAAAGGAATATGACCTTCTGTATTTTCTTGTGAAAAACAGGGGAAAGGTTTTTTCACGTGACGAACTGCTAAAAAAAATCTGGGGATATGATTTTTCGGGCGAAAGCCGTACAGTAGACGTACATATAAGAACACTTCGTTCAAAGCTCGGCGAATGCGGTGAAGTAGTCCGTACTGTAAGGGGAGTAGGCTACAAGGCGGAGGCTGTCGGAAATGACGAGTAAGATTTCAAAAAGCATAATATTCATTTCAACAGTTGCCGTATTGCTCACTATTATACTCACTACGGTACTGCTGAACGAATATTCTACAAAGCAGTCGTTTATCGGGCTTTCACAACAGGCAATGGTTATCGGCAAATCAGTTGAAACAAACGGCATGAATTACCTTGAAAGCACTGATTTCGGCGATACATTTCGAGTTACGTGGATTTCTGCTGACGGAACGGTTATTTTTGACTCAGTTGCTGACGAGAAAAGCCTTGACAATCATGCAGACCGAAAGGAAATACACGAAGCACTTGAAAATGGCAGCGGAAATTCAATGAGATATTCGGGTACGCTTATGCAGTCTGCACTTAACTGCGCAGAAAGACTTTCAGACGGCACGGTACTGCGAGTATCAACAGTTCATCTTTCGATTTTAGCGCACATGATGAATATGACAGGACCGCTTGTACTTGTAATTGTCGGTATATCTCTTTTATCTGTATTAGTATCGGACAAGGTTTCAAAAAAGATAGTTCAGCCTATAAACAGCATAAATCCCGACAGACCGCTTATTTCAAAGACCTATAAGGAACTTGAACCGCTCCTTAATAAGCTGAATACACAGAACAGCAGAGTGCGGAGACAAATGGAAGAGCTTACTGAAAACCGTATGCAGTTTGAGCAGATTGTCGCAAATATAAGTGAAGGCATTATTCTGACTGACCCTAAGCTTAATATAATCACACTTAACGAAGGCTCTGAAAAACTGCTGTGTGTTGACAATATTCAGGTCGGACAGTCGGTTTACACGCTTAACAGCAGTGATGAATTCAGAAAATGCATACTTGATGCTCTCGGCGGAATGCGTTCAGAATGTATGCTGAGAACAAAAAACGGTGAACGTGAGATAATTGCAAGTCCTGCACGAAGAATTGATATGGTGTGCGGTCTTGTAATATTTGTGCTTGATGTTACTGAAAAATACCGCCTTGAAGAAATGCGCCGTGAGTTTACTGCGAATGTATCACACGAGCTGAAAACTCCGCTTACAACAATTTACGGCATATCAGATATGCTTATGGGAAATATGGTAATGGCGGAAGATGTTGCACAGTTCGGCGCAGATATTCACTACGAAGCTGAAAGACTTATTTCACTTATTAATGATACAATATCACTTTCAAAGCTTGATGAAGGAATCAGAACTGACAATACAGCTGAAATAGATGTTTACGAGCTTGCGTCTGAAATCCTTGAACGTCTTGAACTAAGCGCAGAAGAAAAAGAAATCAGCACATCCGTAAGCGGTGAGCATATTATAGTGAATGCTGACAGATTGATTTTGAATGACATTATATACAATTTGTGTGATAATGGAATAAAATATAACAAACAGGGCGGAAAGCTGAACGTGAATATATCAGCGAACAGAAAAAATGCAGTTATTACCGTCAGCGACACAGGAAAAGGCATACCCGAAGAGCATATCGGACGTATTTTTGAACGTTTCTACAGAGTGGACAAAAGCCGTTCAGATAAGGTAAAAGGTACAGGTCTTGGTCTTTCGATTGTAAAGCATTCAGTAATGCAGACAGGCGGAACAGTAGACGTTAAAAGTGAAACAGACAAGGGAACTGTTTTCACAGTTGAAATACCGATACAGAAAGCATAGAACGCTGTAAAATCAACATTCTGCAAAGAATACCACTGTGCAGAAATATATATAATACACCTATTGACATTTGAAAAATAATATGGTATTATCATATTCGTGGAAAAAACAGTTTCCGCATAATTTATAGGAGGGTTATTATACCATGAATGAAAATCAGTACAACAACACACAATTTGAACCACAGGATTTAGGAAACGGTTTTTACGGTGACTCAGGGGTTGAAAGAGTCAGCGGAAAAAGCAAGGGAGCTAAAATTGCGGCTGTAAGCGGTATTTCTGCTGCTGTTCTTATCGGCGGATGCGGTGCGGCTTATGCATTCTCAGATTTTGTAAAGAATCAGGTTAAGCTCCGTATTTCAAGTCCTGAAAGCTACTATGCATGGGTTTATGAAAACAATGCAAAGGAAATCGCAAAGAATATGTCAGACAACTATGCTGAGTCACTTAAAAATTATGAAAAAGGCTCATCAGTTGATATGACACTCAGCTATAATATTCCGACAGCACTCAGAAATGAGCTTATGCCGAGCGTTGAAGGCACTGAATATGAAAGTATCGTAAAGGATATGAAATCTGTTGCCTTTGATATTAACTATGCTGTAAACAAAGGTGATATAAGCTACGATTTCGGTCTTGACTACAATGACAGCCGTCTTGTCACAGCAGAGGCTTTCATGCAGAATACAGGCAGCTATTTATTCAGAATTCCCGAACTCAAGGACAGATGGATTTCATTTGATGCAGCATCTGAAATGGATGAAGAGGTTTTAGGCGTATATTCAAAGATTATGTCAGACCCTGGCGCATACCTTTCAGCAGCTGACGTTGAAAATGAAGTAAACAAGTATATCGGTCTCTGGGCTGATATGACAAAGGATGTTAAAGTTGAAAAGAGCGAAGAGCTTGACATCTGCGATATAAAGGTAAAGTATACAGTTGCACAGGTTGACGTTACACCGCAGCTTTGCAAGGATTTTATTGTAAAGGCTGCTGACGAGCTTGAAAATGACAGCGTAATAAAGAAACTCCTTACTGACAGCACAGGTTCAATGACAGAAGATGAATATGCTGAAGGCATTAAGAGTCTTCGTGAGTCAGCAGAGTCAATCACAGGTGAGTCTGATGAAACAGTTGCTTTCAGAACATATATTGACCCTAAGGGTGTTATCAGAGGTTTTGAGATTGAAACTCCTGACGGAATGAAAGTAAATGCACTTTTAGGCAGGGAAGATACAAAAATCAGAGGCGAATTCAATTTCAGCGGTGAAGGTGAAGATACTGCAAAGGCTGTATTAAAGGCTGATGAAGTTTCAAAGGATACTTATGACGGCGAATTAAAGATTACTGTAGAAGATACAGAATTCTCAGTAAGCTTTGACGACTTAAAGGTTGTTGACAAGGTTAAGGGATATTCAGAAGGTACAGTAAATGTAAGCTTTAAAGAAGAAACAATTAAGATTGACCTTACATCAGACGGAAATTCACAGAAAATGTCATACGACCTTAATGTAGAAGGCAAAAACTACGGACAGCTTGAACTTTCATATTCAGTAAATGATTCAGCAGATGTAAAGGTACCTGACAAGAGCGGTTCTTTTGAAATCAGTGAAGATATGGAAGATGCTTCAATTGAAGACTATGTTGCTGAAGAAGATGCAGCAGCATTTGTAAGCGGACTCCTTCAGAAAATCGGTTTCAGCAAGGATGACGCTGATGAAATAGCTGAAACGAATATTCCGATGCTTTACGGCGGATATGATGATTATGAATATGATTTCGATGAAGATGATTTATATCGTTTTGATGTTGATGAAGAATTTTCATACGATGAAGATGAAGACGAAGACTATGATTTCAGCTTTGACAATGAAAATCTGAACAAGGTTTATGACGCACTCTATGATATTGATTTTGAGAATATGACAGATGAAGATTTCGATGATTATATGAAATTCTGCGAAAGTCTTGAAAAATATGATATGGAAAATCTGACAGACGCTGAACTTGAAGAAATTCTTGCTGAAATTGAAAAACTTAAATAAGCAACAAAAACCGCACAAAGCATTTAAACTGCTTTGTGCGGTTGTTTTTTTATTCAATTACGTTGATATTTGCTCTTGAATCCTTTTTTTTTGCTTTTATAGAGTACATTTTTTTGTCGGCTTTGCTGATAATGCTGTTGAGAGTAATGTCTTCAGATGCATCGGAAATTGAACTTCCGATACTTGCAGACAGCTTGTATGGTCTGTTGAGAATTTCGTTTTTGTTGTCAATCTGAACATTAATTCTTCTTGTAATTTCATCAATATCATCGTCTTTAGGATTAGGTTTCATGATTAAGAATTCATCACCGCCGAAACGTGCGCATATTCCGTTTTCCAGTTTACTGCACTTTGATATGATTCTTGAAAGCTCTTTAAGAGCGAAATCGCCTTCCTTATGACCATAATTGTCATTGATTGATTTAAGACCATCCATATCAATGAATGTAACCATAACTCTCTGATTTTCAGCAATGCACTGCTTGTAGATTTTGTCAGCCTTTTTGATGAAACCTGTTCTGTTGAGTATATCACAAAGTGCATCATGAGAAGAAAGCCAGTCAAGCTCCTTGTTTGCCTGCTGAAGATGAGATATTTTGCGAAGGTTTTCTACAGTATTGCTGATACTCATTGTAAATGAATGACAAAGCAGACTGCTTACAGGGAAATCTGTGTTTGTCATTATATAGTATCCGAGAGTGCTGTCATTGTAATGAATAGGAAGGAAATAATTTATTGAACCTGCTTTTACTTCAGGCTCAGGGAACATCTGACTGCTGTTGAATAAATCAACATTTCTTACATTTTCAAATTCTCTGATATAAGGAGCTGTCATGAACTCTGTGTAAGGAGTTTCAAAGGTTTCGTTGATTACAATCGGTTTATTGGTTACCCAGTCTTCAGCAAGACAGAGTGCAAATTTATCACAGCCTAATTCTTCAAAGAAAGCATCAAGCGCATTGTAAAGGTCTTCTTCTTTCTTTGTTTCGGCAAGAATAGCTGTAAGATTATTGAGCATTGTGATAGCTGTATTTGTATTCTGTGATTTTGCATAAGAACGTTTCTTGAATTCAACAAGGTCCTGAACATTAGGATTTGTACAGCCGCAGCTTTCTGAGAAAACAGGATATGCATCGAGAGTAACTGTTTTCTGAACAGAATCGCCCCTTATTACCTTAAAGAGAAGTTCACAGGCTTTATATCCCGCAGTTGAAAGCGGACGCTTTACAGATGTAAGGGAAGGAGAGAAATTCTGAGCATTATATGTATAGTCAAAACCTGTTACAATAATATCGTCAGGCACCTTGTAGCCGAGCTTGTTGAGAGAAGTTACAGCAGTAAGAGCCATTGCATCGTTTGCGCATATAATAGCATCAGGGAGTGAACCGCATACATCACCGAATTTTTCAACGGCAAGTCTTCCGTCCTGACTTCTGAATTCACCGTAATAAATCATATCATTATCGACAGGAAGTGAATATTCGTCCATAACATCAAGAAATGCCTTGTAGCGTGAAAAAGCCTCAGGATTTGAAAGCGGACCTGATATATAGTTTATAGATTTAGCGCCATGGTCAACGATAACGTGTTCAACAATCTTTTTCATAGCTGTAAAGTTGTCTATTGAAATATTATAGAAATCGGGGTACTTGTCGCAGTCAAATACGACAGTAGGGATTTTTGCTTTCATAACAGTATCTACAATAATATTTGTGACAACAGTATCACAAATAGTATTTGTAAGGAGAATAGCACCGTCAAACTTACTGAAATTGATAAGCTTGTAAATGCTGTATTCACCTCTGTCGAATGACTGGCTGTTAACCATACCGCCGAATGCGGCAAAATAAGAAATACAGATTCCGTTTTCCTTGACAAATCTGTTCATTCCATTGATGATATTGCTCTGATATTCCTCGTCGATACCTGCGACAACTACTGCGATATGTTTGATATGTTCCATAATGCACCTCTGAATAATAATAGTAAGCATAATAGTAAATAATACTGATTTCTATTATACACTCTTTATATAAAAAAGAAAATGGATTTTTGCATAAAAACAGCTGAAAAGCGATATATTTGTATAAATGAATATAAATGGTTTAAAGAATATGTGCATAATAACAACGGCAATCATGCTTTGTTATACGCTTTGTATTAAATAAAGCGTATTTTACAATAAAAGCAATAATGTAGAATACCATTTGTACAAATGATACAAAATACTGCAAAATACGAATAAAAAATAAAGCAAGATTTGACTGTAGAAATACATCTTTAGCAAAAATCGACTTGAATTGTTCACAGAAAAGTAATAAAATATAAGCAAGAGGTAAGGAAAAGACGGGACTTATCAAATGAGACATTTTTGATTTGCTTTTCCAAACTTAACAAACTAACAAAAACAAAAATAATGAAAGTGAGGAATGATACGCATGAAAAATGGTATTATGAAACGTGTAGTTGGTTCACTGACAGCTGCTCTTATGTGTTTCTCCACAATCCCGGCTGTAACTGCATCAGCAGCAAGCGTCGGCGATAAGCTCTCAGTTGGCGGCGGACAGAATCAGCACAGAGGTAACTGTGACGGTTACAGCTACGAAGTATGGATCGATACTACTGGCGGCAGTGGTTCAATGACACTCGGTAAGGGTGCTACATTCAAGGCTGAATGGTCAGCATCAGTTAATGCAGGTAACTACCTTGCACGTCGTGGTCTTGACTTTGGTTCTACAAAGAAGGCTACAGATTATGATTACATCGGTATGGATTACACAGCTGACTATAAGCAGACAGGCAGTGCAAGCGGTAACTCACGTCTCTGCGTTTATGGTTGGTTCCAGAATAAGGGTGTAGGCGGCGGCGTTCCGCTCGTAGAGTACTACATCATCGAAGACTGGGTTGACTGGTGTCCTGATGGTAACGGTAAGATGGTTACTATCGACGGCGCACAGTACAAGATTTTCTCAATGGACCACACAGGTCCTACAATCAACGGCGGCAGTGAAACATTCAAGCAGTATTTCAGTGTTCGTCAGTCAAAGAGAAAGTCAGGTCACATCACAGTATCTGATCACTTCAAGGCATGGGCTCAGCAGGGCTGGGGCATCGGTAACCTTTACGAAGTTTCTCTTAACGCAGAAGGCTGGCAGAGCTCAGGTTACGCAGACGTAACAGAACTCGACGTTTATACAACACCAAAGAATGGTGGCGGCGGTGGCGGTGGAACCACAACACCAGTCGTTACAACAACAGCTCAGCCGGTTGATCCGGATGCAAACGGCAACTACTTCAAGGATACATTTGAAAGCGGTGCAGGCAACTGGGAAGGCAGAGGCGCTGCATCTGTTAAGACAGACAGCAGCAACTACTATGACGGCAGCAAGTCACTTTATGTAAGCGGCAGAACTGATAACTGGAATGGTACACAGACTGCTCTTGATACAAAGGCATTTGTTCCTGGTAACTCATATGCATTTGCAGCAGCTGTAATGCAGAACTCAGAGTCTTCAACAGGTTTCAAGATGACTCTCCAGTATACAGACAGCACAGGTACAGAACAGTATGACGAAGTTGCAACAGCTACAGCTAAGAAGGGTACATGGACAGACCTTTCAACAACATCATACAAGATTCCTGCAGGCGCATCAAACATGGTACTTTACATTGAAGCACCAGACAGCCTTACAGATTTCTATGTTGACGCAATCACAGGCTCAAAGGCTGGTACAGCATCAACAATCACAACTGGTCAGGGTACATCAACAACAACTCCGACAACACCAACTGATACAGATCCTCCAGGGGACACAGTTTCAGCTGATTCACTCAAGGGCAAGTTTGGTTCACTCTTCAAGATGGGTACATCAGTAAGCCCTAACGAACTTTCATCAGGTGCAAGCTTTATCAAGAAGCACTTCAACTCAATCACACCTGAAAACGAACTCAAGCCTGATGCACTTCTCCAGCAGGGTTCAACAGATAACACAAGATGTAAGGTATCTCTCGCAAGAGCAGCATCAACACTTAAGTTCTGCGAAGAGAACGGTATCTCAATGCGTGGTCATACATTCGTTTGGTACAGCCAGACTCCTGACTGGTTCTTCAAGGAAG
>JAKSQU010000059.1 GCA_024403965.1 Ruminococcus sp. | reverse complement strand
CCCTCCCTCGCACACCCTCCCACCAAAGAGGTCTACACCTCTCTGGACTCTGGTGTGTGGCGGCTGCGCCGCATTTTTTTATTTTTGTTTTTATTGTTGCTTTTTACTTTTTGATTTTCATTGACACATCAAAGCACTTTACACTGTGTGTGAGTGCACCGAGTGAAATTATGTCAACTCCTGTTTCTGCTACTGAACGGATATTATCAGCTGTTACATTTCCTGATGCCTCTAAAAGTGCTCTGCCTTCTGTAATTGCTACAGCTTCCTTCATTTCATCACAGCTCATATTGTCAAGCATGATGATTTCAACCTTATTTTCAAGAGCCTCTTTAAGCTCGTCAAGTGTACGAACCTCAACCTCGATTTTTACTGTGTGTCCGATATGCTTTCTGAGTTCTGTTACAGCCGCAGTAATTCCGCCGTATGCATCAACGTGATTATCCTTGAGCATAGCCGCATCTGAAAGATTGAAACGATGATTCTTTCCGCCGCCTACTGTAACTGCATATTTCTGTAAAGCACGAAGTCCGGGAAGTGTCTTTCTTGTATCTGTTACAGATGCATTTGTGCCTGCAACAAGCTCAACGCACTTGTTTGTTGCTGTTGCAATACCCGACATATGCTGTAAAATGTTGAGTGCTGTTCTTTCGCCCTTTAAAAGTGTAAGTGTACTGCCTTCAAGTTCTGCGATTATATCGCCCTTGTTAACCTTTGTGCCGTCTGCAAGGAGAATTTTAAAGTCTACATCTCCGCCTGCAAGCTCGAAAACACGCTTTGCAACTTCAATTCCGCATACAACACCTGTATCCTTTGCAACATAGTATGCAGAGCTTTTATGCTCCGGCGGAATGAGATTATCTGCGGCGGCATCCATGTAATTGATGTCCTCCATAAGTGCTGTTGTGATGATATTGTCGATATAGCATTGTAAAAGTTTCATAAGCTTTTCCTTTCCGAAGTTTACTGAATAACTTCACCTAAAATGATATATGCCATTGTAACAATTGACTTTGCAAGAACATAGTCTGCATCTACGAAATATCCGCCGTTAAGGAGCATTTCTCTTATTTCGCCCACTCTCTTGTAGCCGTCCTTGATTTTATCAACATCGGGAATTACAAAGTGGCTTTCCTGCATAATATTTCTTGTTTCGGTACGAATGCCCTTAGGTACACGCTCATGTCCTGCATTTTCGGTAAATTCAGCCTCTTCAAAATCAGCTGAAACCTCGTTTACTCTTGATGCTATGCTGTTTGCGGCATGACGTGAGAATACAAGTGCCTCAAGGAGTGAGTTGCTTGCAAGTCTGTTGCTGCCGTGTACGCCTGTGTGAGAGCATTCACCGCATGCATAGAGATTGTGAAGGCTTGTTTCTGAATTTCCGTCAACATCAATACCGCCCATAAGATAGTGCTGACAAGGATAAATCGGAACAGGTTCTTTTGTAAGGTCATATCCCTGTTCAAGAAGATTTCTGTAAATCATAGGGAAACGCTTTTTAAGGAATTCGCTGTCCTTGTAGCTTATATCAAGGTAGAAATCAGTTGAATTTGTCTTTCTTGATTCAAGAATAATAGCGTGAGAAACAACATCTCTCGGTGCAAGCTCAAGACGTTCATCATAATTATGCATGAAACGTTCCTTGTTGCAGTTGAGAAGATAAGCGCCTTCACCTCTTACAGCCTCGGAAATAAGGAAACATTCACGGGTTGTGCGGTTGTTGAATGCTGTAGGATGGAACTGTACATAGCTTAAATTCTTGATTTTTGCACCCATTTCATATGCAAAGGCAATTCCGTCGCCTGTTGCGATAGCTGAGTTTGTAGTGAATTTATATACACGGCCGATACCGCCTGTTGCAAGTATCATAAAATGGCTGTTTACAGTTTCATATGTATCATCTTCAAGCTTAAGGAATGCTGAATAGCCTGTTGAAGTCTGCTTTGCAGCACACATAAGAGTATTTTCCATAATCTCAACATTTTTGAGAGTTTTTACATATTCAAGGAGCTTTCCTGCGATTTCAGCACCTGTTGAATCGGCATGATGGAAAATTCTGTGATGACCGTGACCGCCTTCAAGAGTGCGGTGATATGTGCCGTCAGGATTTTTGTCAAAATCAACGCCGAGTTCAATGATTCTTTCAATATCCTGTGCAGCCTCGCTTACGAGAGTGTGCACCGCCTCAACATTGTTTTTGAAACTACCTGCAATAAGAGTATCATTCTGATGGTACTGAATATTGTCATCAGGTGAGTTGTAAACACCTGCAATACCACCCTGTGCAAGAGATGAGTTACAGAGATTAAGGTCACGCTTACAGAGAATGAGAACCTTAAGGTCTGATGGAAGATTAATTGCGGCATAAAGACCTGCAGCACCGCAGCCTGCAATAATAACGTCATAATTACGAGACATATGTGTCACGTCCTTTACTTAAATAATATATCCGTTAAAATATCGGACATTTTTATTATAACACATTTAAATAGGTTTGTCACTATCTTTTAAGTGCAATAAATAACAATTTTTCTCCAATTGCACTTAAAAAGCTTGTGCATATAATTTGAAATAATATGAAGTTGCGTTTTTTTCCTTGACTTTATAAAAAACTGTGTTATAATAGGGGTACACAATGATTAACAGGGAGAACAGAATGAAAAAGATATTGTCTGTCTTTACGGCTGCTGCCGTTACGTTTGCAGTTACAGGCTGCGGCGGAAAAAATGATTCCGGAATGGAAATTTCTACACAGGAAAACACAGCAAAAATGACAGGGGTAAGCAGTTCGGAAACAGTTACTTCGGTATCTTCAGTTTCTTCTGATACTGCTGAAACAACAGTTACAACTTCGTATGCTGAATATGTCCGCACAACAGACAGCATTTCAACAGACGTGACTACTGCTGTTTCAAACAGTGTTCATGTTGCTGAAAGTACACATACATCTGCTGAAACTACAGAAAAATCCACATCATCTGCAAGTACTACGGAATCTGAAACAACTACATCTGCTGAAACTACAGAAAGTCATCATACACATGAAAAATCTGAAATAATCAAAGCATATGAAGAAGCTGTTTCACAGAAAATTGATATGATGCTTGAAAGCGACTATGATTCTGTTTCAGTTTCATATACGCTTTTTGACATGGATTCAGACGGAATTCCCGAACTTATCGTTAAATGCGGTACAAGTGACGACGATTTTCAGAATACATTCTACACCTATGATGATTTCGGCATAAAGGTTATTTCAGACGGTACAGCAAGCGGTCATTCGGGTTTTGCACATGATACAGAAACAGGCGCTTTTGTTTCTGCATACTGCGAAAAGGGAACAGCAGTACTTAACTGGCTGAGTTATGACGGTTCAGATATAGAAATTGTGAATTCATGCGAATTTGAATACAGCGGTGAAGTTCCTTACGAGATACAGGCTGAAGATTTCGGTGTTGAGTGGCTTCCTTTTGCATGTTTCACAAAAACAAACGATACTGAACTCACATGGATTTACAGAGTAGTAAATCACGGTCTTGAGTATGATGAAATAAACGGAAAAGATTTCGGATTCCTTTATAATTTTGAGTTTTAATGGGTACTTTTTGTACCCATTTTGTATGTAGAAAACTTAATGATACAATACCGGGATTCCAAAGGGAGTATACTCCCTTTGGTCAGGTCAAGGGCTGAAAGCCCTTGTGGGGTGTGGGGTGAAACCCCGCACTGCCTTACAAAGCGCCCTGCAAGTGAGGGCGTTCCCTTTAGTTTCCATACTTTTTATGAAAAACATAACAAGATTAATTGTAATTTAAGGCAATACCGCATAATTAATGTGTGAGTATTGCGAAGTAAATTTTTTTGTCAGAGTGCATAAAAACGACGCAGGAATACTTTCGTATTTCAAGGAGTTTTTGTGTGCTATGACGGAAAAAGTTCAAGCAAGACACACACATAGCCGTTAGGCGGTAATTATGCGGTGTTGCCTTAATTTTGCACGGAGTAAAGCCTATGCTGATGATATCACTTTTAGAAACTGAAAAGAAAAAACAGCACGAACACGTTCACAGAATGCTTGGCGAATGCCTTAAAAAATACGGCATAGACTATAATGAGTCGACTCCTGTTTCATTTGGTGAAATGGGAAAGCCGTATCTTACGGAAAATCCCGGTATTCATTATAATCTCTCTCATGCCGACGGTATTGCGGTATGCTTTATTGCTGAAAATGAATGCGGTGCAGACTGTGAAAAAGTACGTCCTTACCGCCCTAATGTCGTAAAGCGTGCTTTTTCAGAAAGTGAAAAGAAAATGCTTGAAGAAACAGCCGAAAATGAACGTGACCTTATGTTTTTCCGCCTGTGGACTCTTAAGGAAAGCTATGTAAAGGCAATCGGCACAGGAATTTCATATCCGCTTGCCGAAGTTTCCTTTTCATTTGACGGAAATAATATTTCATGCAGTAAAACAGACTGTTTTTTCAGACAGTACATTTTAAAGAACGGCGCATATGTGGTTTCGCTCTGCTGTCTTGCTGAATGCTGAACCACGGAAATCAATTTAAAAATTCAATTCGAATAAATGATGATATTTTGTAGGGGGCGGACACACGGGTCCGCCCCTACTATATGTTAAGGCAACATCATACACTTTTGTGCAACTTCGGGCGGCGAAACGCCGCCCCTACAGATACAAAATTGATTTGCGTGATGCTGAACCACGATATCTTGACAAATTCTGACATTTGTTATATAATTAAAATTACGATTTTAGATAAGCGAGGCATATAAATGAACGGTAAAAAATCAATTGTAAGACGTGTTCTCATATTTTCTCTGCTCATGGGAATAATATTATTCATCATGATGTTTGCATCTGCATTCAGACAGGCTAATGACAGCTATATTTCAATAGATGTTGACACTATGGAGCTTGTTCAGTTTGACGGACCTAAGGAAAATGACCCTGTTGCCATAGTTGATACTACAATAGGCGAATTCAGATTTGTTCTCTATCCGCAGTATTCACCGAATGCTGTTAAAAACTTCACTGAGCTTGCTGAAAGCGGTTACTATGACGGCACATACGTTTTCAATTCAGACAGCGGTGCATATTCAGCCGCAGGTGCTCCTAACAAGGACGGCACAAGCAATGATTCTTCACATGAGCTTGTCGAAAGAGAACTTCATCAGAATCTCTGGCCTTTCAGAGGCGCAATATGTGCTCTCAACACAACTGTTGACAGGGGATGGAAGGAACATCTTTTAGGCGGCGGCACATACTATAACGGCAGTCGCTTTGCAATTGTAAACTCTATCGAATTCACCGAAGAAATGAAGGAAGAATTCCGTCAGATTTCAGACAGTCAGGAGCTTGCCGAGGCTTTCATCGAAAACGGCGGCGTGCCTAATTTCTCACAGCAGATGACTGTTATCGGTCAGACATATCAGGGCATGGATGTTGTTGAAAAGCTTTCAAATCTTGAAACTATCGACACAGGCTCAAACAAAATGCCTAAGGATGATATAATGATTATCTCCGTTAAAATTGATACCTACAAGGCGGAATAACTGCAAAATACCGTGATTTCGAGAACGTTTGTTTCTTTATGGTAACATAATTCAGTAAATATCACATATTTGTCGGCTTTGTTTCTTCTAATATTACCAAAATATAAAGAAACTATTTACAAATCGGTAAATACGTTGTATAATATAAGTGTGTATGTAATAACTAAAAAGGAGTTTTATATGCTTAAAAAGGCTCTTGCATATATAATGTGTCTTGTTTCAGTTTCCGCCTGTTTCGTTTCATGCGGAAATGTAAAGGAAAACAATGATAATAAAGACAATACATCTGTAACTGAATCAGCAGCAGATGTACAGAGTGTTCCCGTAGCGAACTTTACTGCACCCGAAAAGGGTGATACAGTTATCATCATGAACGTAAGGGACTACGGCGAGGTTCGTTTCCGCCTTTTCCCCGAATACGCTGAAAAGGGCGTTGAAAATTTCGTTGAGCTTGCAAAAAAAGGCTATTATGACGGACTTACCTTTCATCGTGTAATCAGCGATTTCATGATTCAGGGCGGTGACCCTAACGGCAACGGCACAGGCGGTGAGTCAATATGGGGCGGAAAATTTGAAGGCGGCACAGATCCGCATCTTATTCACGCAACAGGCGCACTTGCTTACGCAAACAGCGGTTCAACTGCCGCAAACGGTTCACAGTTCTACGTTGTAACAGGCAGACTTTTCTCAAATGATGATATAACATATCTCAGAAACAACGGCTTTAATATTACTCCGCAGCAGGAGGAAATCTATAAAACTGTCGGCGGTTATCCTACTCTTGACGGAAACTATACTGTTTTCGGACAGGTTTACAGCGGTCTTGATGTAATCTTTAAAATTCAGAATGTTGCAACAGGCGCTAATGATAAACCGCAGAAGGATGTTATCATTGATTCCGTAAAAGTCGGCGAATATGACGGCGAGGAAATCAGATGGTACTACAGAGATTATGAAAATGCACCTTCTGTTCCCGAAGAAGTTGAATTACAGAATTTCAAGCCGATTGAAGACGGCGAAAAGGTTATCACAATGAAAATCGAGGGCTATGATGACCCTGTAAAGATAAGACTTTTCCCCGAATACGCTGAAAAAGGCGTGGAAAACTTTATTGGTCTTGCTGAAAAAGGCTACTATGACGGTCTTACCTTCCATCGTGTAATCAAGGATTTCATGATTCAGGGCGGTGACCCACTTGGCACAGGCATGGGCGGTGAATCCGTATGGGGCGGAAAGTTTGAAGGCGGTACAGATAATCATCTTACTCATGCCGCAGGTGCTGTAGCTTATGCAAACAGCGGTTCAACATCAGTAAACGGCTCACAGTTCTACATTGTAACAGGTGAGGTTTACTCAAGTGATGAAATTGCAGAGCTTGAAAAATACGGTTATCTGCTTTCAGAGTCACAGAAGGAAATTTATTCAACAGTAGGCGGTACTCCGTGGCTTGACGGAAATTATACAATTTTCGGACAGGTTTACAGCGGTCTTGATGTTGTATTCGATATTCAGAATTGTGAAATCGTTATGGACACAGACAAGCCGAGCACTCCTATTGTAATTGAATATATGACAGTCGAGGAATACAGCGGTGAAGAACAGCGTTTCAGACTCACCGACTATATCGAGCCTGTCAGAAAGTCAGGTGCTGAAACTGTTTCATCTGATGAAGAAACTACAGAAGAAGAAACAACTGCCGAATCTGACGAAGAAAGCATTACAGAGGCTGAAACAACTGAAAATGCTGAATGATTTTATTTTACTTACTCCCCGTTATTATGAACGGGTTGAGATAAATCCGCAGATTTGCGGTGAACAAAAGAAATTTTCCGTAAAAAACACAAAGAGATAAAGCACATCGTTTTTCGGAATAATAAGGAGAGAAAAAATTTGGATAAGTTTGTTATTAAGGGCGGCCGCCGTCTCACAGGCGAAGTTACCATCAGCGGTGCAAAAAATGCCGCAGTAGCAATTCTTCCGGCTGTTATCCTTTCGGATGAGCCATGCATTATCGAAAATGTTCCATCCATCAGTGACGTAACAATCAGTCTTCGCATACTTAAAGAGATGGGTGCAGAAATTACAAGTGCAGGTCATGACGCATACAGAATCGACCCTACAGGTATCGACAATTTCTGTGTACCATATGAAACTGCAAGAAAGATGAGAGCATCTTATTATTTCCTTGGTGCACTCCTTGGAAAATTCAACAAGGCAAGAGTATCAATGCCGGGCGGCTGTCCGCTTGGTGACAGACCGATTGACCAGCATCTCAAGGCATTCAGCGCACTTGGTGCAGAGCATACTTTAAGTCAGGGTATGATTGACCTTAAGGCTGACAAGCTCACAGGAAATCAGATTTTCTTTGACGTTGTAACAGTAGGCGCAACAATGAACGCTATGCTTGCCGCAGTAAAGGCTGAAGGTCTTACTGTAATCGAGAATGCCGCAAAGGAACCGCATATCGTTGACCTTGCAAATTTCCTTAACTCAATGGGCGCAAACATCATGGGCGCAGGAACTGACGTTATCAAAATCAGAGGCGTTAAAAAGCTCCATGGTACAACATATTCAGTTATTCCTGACCAGATTGAGGCAGGCACATTTATGGTTGCAATTGCCGCAACAAAGGGCGATGCAATTGTAAAGAATGTTATTCCGAAACACCTTGAGTCTATCACAAAAAAGCTTGAAAAAATCGGTGTTAAAATTGAGCAGTATGATGACAGCGTAAGAGTATGGGTTGACGGTCCGCTTGTAAAGACAAATGTCAAGACAGCACCGCATCCGGGATTCCCTACAGATATGCAGTCACAGATAGCAACACTTCTCACACTTGCAGAAGGTACAAGCATTATCACAGAAAACATCTGGGATCAGCGTTTCCGTTATGTTGACGAACTCAGAAGAATGGGTGCAGATATCACAGTAAACGGCAAAATTGCGCTTATCGAAGGCACAGGCAAGCTTATGGGTGCACCTGTAAAGGCTTGTGATTTAAGAGCAGGTGCGGCACTTATTATTGCAGGTCTTGCCGCAAGCGGAATCACTGAAATCGAAGATATCTTCCATATTGAAAGAGGATATGACTGCATGGAGGGCAAACTCAGAGCACTCGGCGCAGATATCGAAAAGGTTACATTCCCCGACAAAGCATCAGATAAGTCTGATGATGATAAGGCGGCATCATAATCAAAATATAAAAAATAAGTCCGAAGGCTTGATGGCTTTCGGACTTTTGTTTTTATTGTGATTTTTCGTTATTAAATATATGACTTTTTATTCAAAAAAAGCAAGGGCAAACCTGTGTGTACGCCAAAAATCTGAATTGTACCCCGACGGGCGCACCCATGTGCGACCCTGCTATTTGACTATATTTTTTTTGAGTAGAGATGCTGTTTTCGAGCGAAAGCAGACTACTCTTTCGCAGAGAGTGGAGCAAACATAGTGAGCGCTGCTCGACGGCACAGGATTTATGCCGCACAGTTGACAAACATATCACAATAGTATATAATTATACAAGCTGAGTCAATACCGTATCTGGAGGATACGGTATTGATTTTAAAAAAGGAGGTATAATTTTGGCAAAAATTCTTGAAGTAAAGGGACTTACCAAGCAGTATGACAAAGTGCTTGCCGCAGATAAGGTTTCCTTTGACATCGAAGAAGGCGAAATTTTCGCACTTATCGGTCCTAACGGTGCCGGTAAAACTACCACAATCCGCATGATTTCCACTCTGCTGATACCTACAGACGGTGATGCTGTTATTGCAGGAAACAGTGTTGTGAAACATCCCGAAAAAATCAGAGAGGATATCACTTATCTTCCCGATGAGGCAGGCGCATACAAAAATATGACAGGTATTAAATATCTGCGTTTTATGGCAGGTCTTTTCACTTCTGACATTGAAAAAATCAATGCTTATGTTGAAAGAGCCAAAAATATGTGCGGTCTCGGTGACAGACTCAATGATAAAATCGGTACTTACAGCCGTGGTATGGCAAGAAAACTTCTGCTTTCAAGAGCAGTTATGACTAAGCCTAAGCTCGCTATACTTGACGAGCCTACAAGCGGTCTTGATGTACTCAATGCAATTGAAATCAGAAAAATGATAAAAAAGCTTGCCGCAGAAGAAAAAATGTCATTCCTTCTCTCATCACACAATATGCTCGAAATCGAGTTTGTTTCTGACAGAGTAGGCATTATCGCTAAGGGACATCTTATGGTTACAGGCAAGCCCGAAGAATTAAAGGAACGTTACGGCGCAAGCAATCTTGAAGAAGTTTTTGAAAGGGTGGTGAAGAATAGTGAAGTTCATTAATCTTCTCAAAAAAGAACTTTCAGAAATCATCACAGTACAGATGATTGCAACTATGGGTGTTCTCATTGTTGTATTTATGATGATGGGAAATCTCATGAGCGGTGCTATCGACAGCGTTGTTGAAGATGCTACAAATCCTAAAATCAATATCTGTGATTTGGATGATACAGAGCTTACAGACAGTCTTATAAACGGACTTAAAGACGCAGGCGCAGAAATTACTGAAATCAGCGTGAATTCAGATAACTATGCGGCTGTACTCAAGGAAAACAAGATAAAAAATCTCATAATCATTCCTGACGGCTTTACAGAAAGCGTTGAAAACAAGGAAAAGCCAAAGCTTATTTCTGTTTCAAAAATGGAATCAGCAGCAACACTTGCAAATATCACAAATGATAATTCAGGTGCAGCATCATTCATAAACAACTGTGTTACAAATATAGTTGCACAGCAGACAGGAATGTCAATGGAAGATATTGACCTTATCACAAATCCGATTGAAGTAGACGAAAATACAGTTGTTGCTGACAAAACAGCAAACATTTCAATTTCAACAATAACAGCAAAGCTTGCATCACAGAGTTCAATGCTCCCTATTGTACTTTTTGTTCTTATCATGCTTACATCACAGTCACTCATCACATCAGTATCAAATGAAAAGATTGACAAGACACTTGAAACACTTCTTTCAGCACCTGTTTCAAGAGTATCAATTATCACAGCAAAAATGCTTGCAGCTGCAATTGCCGCACTTTTAAATGCTGTAGTAATGATGGTAGGATTCCTTGTATTCATGAAGGATATTACAAACGGAGTTACAGAGCAGTTAGGTGAAGTTGTCGGCGAATCACTTTCAGTAGACAAGGCACTTGATGTTCTCGGACTTAATCTCAGCGTAGGACAGTACATTCTTGTAGGAATACAGTTCTTTGTAACAATGATGATATGTCTTTCAGTATCAATCATTCTCGGCTCACTTGTAAACGATGCAAAATCAGCACAGACAGCAATTCTTCCGATTACAATTATAGTAATGTTCCCTTATGTAATCACACTGCTTACTGATGTAAATGCACTTTCAACAGTACCGAGAATACTTATCAATGCAATTCCGTTCACACATTCATTTACAGCAATGAGCAATCTTATGTTCGGCAATGTAAAGATGTTTGCAATCGGACTTGGTTATCAGATTTTAGTATTTGCAGTATGTCTTTTCATAGCGCTCAAGCTGTTCAAATCAGATAAAATTCTTACTCTTTCACTCAATTTCGGAAAGAAGAAGAAAAAAGTGCAGACAGAAGACTGATTTAATTTCTAAATATAAAACGGAGAGAATTTTTATGGTTCTCTCCGTTTTGTTTTTTTGTATTTGATATTATTCTGTAGGGGCGGCGTTCCGCCGCCCGAAGACACATACAACATTCAAACAGGCGCCGAAACGGCGCCCCTACATCACAAGTCCGCATTTAAAGAGACAAGCGAAAGGAGACTTCTCTTTCCCTGTGAGTAACGAGTGAAACGAGTGAGAGCGTGACTCGCCGGCGCAGGCCCTGCGCTTATTCATAATAAAAAATATCCTCAACCTTAACGCCGAACACTTTTGCGATATCCATAGCGAGTTTCAGCGACGGATTGTAAAGACCTTTTTCAAGACGGATAATCGTCTCACGACGCACCTCTACGAGTACCGCAAGTTCATCCTGTTTCATGTTCAGCTTTGCACGGTATTCCTTTAAATTTGTTTTAAGTTCGGGCATTATTCATCACCGCTTTCGTCTGACAGCGTTTTGTCAAGCGTAAGGAATATTATACTCCTAAGTCCTATTGCCGAGAAAAATGTGTAGAAATAAACATCGGACGCAAATATTCTGAGTGCTGTTTCGCTGTTTAAAGTGTTTCCGATAACAGCCGATAAGAAAATAAAAATCAGCAGTACAGCAAGAGTTATACCGTTAGCTTTGCTGATATTTGCCTTTGTTAATTCGTCACTTTTTTCATAAGGTCCGCTGAAAGCCGTAAAACAAATGACCCACAATATAATCATAACCGCATCAACCAATTTATCATGATTCGGTATGATATAGACAAGAAACTGCGAAAGTACCATATATACGACAAATCCTATAATCAGCCAGTGTTTGTTTCTGTAGTTCTTTTTCATAACTTAGTCCTCCGTGAATTTTCTATCAAGATGAATAAATATAAATGATTTTTGAATAAAGTGTACAGATTTATAGAATTTCCTTATTTACATAATGATTTTAATATGTACATCAATTTCGTCAAAATCGGTTTTAATAAGCAAATCTCTTATTTTTATAGCAGTTCTACAGTTGTAGTGTGACAAATTCATCACTTTATGTGACAATTATATCACTTAAAATCAGACTTGTCAATAGAAAAGTGATAAATTTATCACTTTTGGAGACTTTTGTGAAAGTGTACAGAATTTTAGGAAAAAAAGTCTGTTATTTCTAACACGTTTTTTGAAATGAAGAACGAGAAAACGAGAAAACAAGAGAGAATAAAAGAGAAACAGAGAGAAAAATATCGTACAGCATTTTTGTTATTTACAATCCACTCTGGTTAGATTAAAAGAAGTCACACTATCAGGAATAACTATGTTTGTTAATGATTTACAATCCACTCTG
>JAKSQU010000058.1 GCA_024403965.1 Ruminococcus sp. | reverse complement strand
AGTTGCAAAGATGATAAAGTAATCATTTAATTATGACAGGCAGTGGGAAAAAAGCCTACTGCCTGTTTATTTATGTGGAGGTATATATGAGAAAATTAGGTTCGACATTAATATTGATTATATTAGCGCTTGGATGTGCTTTAACATTTGGAAGTTTTCATAATGCCAAGCTTTTATTTGACGGCAAAACAGTTAATATAAATGAAATAGGATATTCTGACTTAAGCAAGTGTGACACAAAGGCACTTGCGACAGGAGAGATTAAATTTGCAATTGGTCCGTTTGCTACACAGGAAACAACACATAAATCCTACGGTATTACAACAAGCAAAGATGTATCAAGCTTTTACATTGTAAGTACATTTGATGCTGATGAATACCTTGAAACTGAAGATGACTTACCATTCTATGTGTTTCAGGCATCAGACAATGTTGTAATTCATAAGCTTGACAATTTATCAAATGAATGGATAAATATGTTTTCGTATTTAAATATGCTTGACGAATCAGGAAATATAACAGAACAGGACATAAATAATATTCCGATGCCGTCTGGTCAGTATTATGTTAATTTCAAGGGTTCTTTAGTTGACAAGCTTGAGGATGCCGAGTATTTTCAGTATTATAATGAAGGACTTGATGCATTAGGAATAAAGGATTCGGATGTTGCAAAGCTTGCTATTTTAAATGGTGAAATTACAACAAGATATTATTATCAGTTTATAGGCGGTATAGTACTTATTATTCTCGGACTTGCAATTATTATTGGCGGTGCTGTTGCAAGAAATAAGGCAAGCAAGAGACAGGAATTATGGTAATATACAGAAAATAATTACAAAATAATTACAATTCGGTAAATTAAATATTACAAACAGCGCTCGACATTTGTTTAAAGTGAACAAAAATGCCGAGCGTTTTGTTATATATCATTTACTTGCGTAGAAAGGGGAAATATGATATAATAGTAATGTTAGATATAATGCCAATAAGGTGGTAACAGAATTATGAATTCTAAAGTAAGTAGTCTTGCCGAGTCAATAGGAAAAGTAATTGTCGGTAAGGATGATACTGTGATAAAACTTATTTCCGCACTTCTGTGTGAAGGTCATGTTCTGCTTGAAGATGTACCTGGTGTTGGTAAAACTCAGCTTATAACAGCACTTTCACGTTCAATCGGCGGTAAATTCAATCGTATACAGCTTACACCTGACGTAATGCCGTCTGATATTGCAGGATTTACAATGCTTGATTCAAACAGCGGTGAATTTGTATATCGTGATGGCGCAATAATGTGTAATTTTCTGCTTGCTGATGAGATAAACCGTGCTTCGCCAAAGGTACAGTCAGCACTTCTTGAAGCAATGGAAGAAAGACAGGTTAGTCTTGACGGTGTTACACATTCACTTCCTAAGCCGTTTCTTGTAATGGCTACACAGAATCCCGTTGAAACATACGGAACATTTCATCTTCCCGAAGCGCAGATGGACAGATTTTTTATGAAATTATCTATGGGTTATCCTTCTGCTGAAGAAGAAATCAAAATTCTTGAGAGAACAGAAATGCATAATCCAATAAAGAATATAGAATCACCTGTTGTTAATGTCGATGACATTCTTGAAATGCAGAATGATGTAAGAAATATCAGAGTTACTGATTCAGTAAAACAGTATATCGTCAACATCACAACCGCAACAAGAAGTGACAGAAATGCAGTACTCGGAATCAGTCCGAGAGGCAGTATTGCTCTTTATAAAGCATCAAAGGCATTTGCTTACATTTATGACAGAGAGTATGTAACTCCTGATGATGTAAAGCAGACAGCAGTTTCAGTTCTTTCACACAGAATTATTCTTTCCCCACAGGGAAAAACAGCATTCGGTACACCTGAAAAATACATAGAATCAGTTCTCAGGAGCTGTGAAGTTCCTATGGCATAATTAAACCTATGGAAAAAATTAAATTAGGTTTAAGTCTGCTTGCAGTAACAATCCTTGTCTATATATTCACATTTTATGTAGATGGTGAAATGGGAATAATTCTTATCTCGTTCGTTGTAATAGCACCGCTTATTTCTCTTGCGCTTGCTGTTTATGCACGAAAGAATATTAAGCTTACATTTGATTGTGATGCATATGTTCCAAAGGGCAAAAAACTGAAAATCAGAGTTAAGGCTGAGAAAAAAGGTGTAATCCCTTTTGGAATTATCGAAATAAAGCCGTATATGTCTGAGGTTTTTGCTGAGAATGTAAAAGTCTACCGCTTTTCAATGCTAAAAGAAGAGATAAAAGAATTTGTAATTGAGGCAGATGCACAGGTAGGCGGAAATGGTGAAATAGGCATTGAATCCGCATGGTCATGTGATTTTCTCGGCTTTTTCAGATTAAAGCTCAAAACAGGAATTCAGCCGAATATTCTTGTTGGAGTAATTCCGGAAATTCCTGATGTTAAGGCATCGTCAGAGCTTGTAAGGTCAATTGCGAATGTAGTGGCAACAAGTGAAAATGATGAAGATAACGATACATCAATGATGTTTTCGTCAAATACAACTCCTGGTTATGAACACAGAGAATATGTTCAGGGTGATCCGCTTAAGCGTGTTAACTGGAAACTTTCATCAAAAAAATCAGTTCTTATGGTAAGACTTGATGAGGCGGCGGCATCTGTACAGCCTGTTGTTATACTTGATCTTTACAGAAACGAAAAATCCGAGCCTAAAAATTCAATCAGACTTGAAGAAAGAATTATTTGTGCAGTTTTTGGATTTATTTCTGCTCTAATTAAACAAGGAATAGCGTGTAACTTTATATTTAAAGGAAACACAGGAGATGCTGTTTCAGAAAGCATAGATGATCCCGATTATATTGAACAGGTACTTTTAAAAGTACTTGCAGTTAAGGTAGAAAAGGGACAAAGACTTGACATAAGACGTTTTTCAGACAGTGTATGTGCCTGTGTTGCGGCAACAACAGATGCAGGAGAAGGCTTTTCTGCTGTGCTTGATGCGGTAGGAGAGTGTGAAAGCGTTACACTTATCGGAGATTCGGTAAGAACAGTTAATAAAACATCTTATCCGCTCTGGTTTCTTGATGATGATAATAACTTTAAGTTGGTATAAATATGGAAAAAACTGAAAATAAAAATCTCAGGTTATTCCTGACAGATACGCTGCTTGATCCCGTACTTCTGTATCTTGCGCTTACTATGTCTTCGATAATGTATCATTACCGAAGTTCGCTTGCGATAGTATACGGAGTTGCGGCATATATAATAGGATGGATACTTTTCCGAATTTTTGACTTTGTAAATAAACATAAATTTCTTGGATTTATCTCCTATTGTGTGACAGGAATTGCGTTTTTGTATGCAGTACTGTTTTTCAAAGAAAAGGGTTCCGAAGACTATCCTATCACATTTTTTCTGTGGTTTCTGACACCGCAGGATGCACTTAAGTATAACAAATACTTTACAATTGCAATATTCCTGTGTTTTATGATTTTTATGGCATCCGTCATTTACTATTTCACAAGAGTAAGATACAGGATATTCATGAATTTTCTTATATTCATAATACCATTTGCGATATATGGTAAAGAATACGAGAAAATGCCTACAATTTACATCATTCTTCTTGCTGTAGGATATATTCTTCTCATGATATTGTTCAGACAGCTTAGCGAGAATGACAAAACAGTGGTTGTAGACAAACGAAACATATGGAAACCGCTTGCGGTCTATACAGTTGTTTTTGCATCAATGGCAGCAATAGTTCCAAAGCCTGTTGTAAAAGAAAACAGAACCTATATCGAAACACTTATTCGAGCTGAGGCGCTGACAGACAGACTTACAACAATGCTTAATGTTTTCAGAAATACAACCGGTTCAGATGCATTCCGCTATACAGGCGGAAAAAACGTATATTACTATGCAAAAGCAGAAGAACCGTTGAAAATAAAAACAGCAACCTACAGTACATATGATTATGAAACAGATGCATGGAGTACTGTAGATATAGATTCTGACAATCTGAATTTCAACGGAATACCGCTTGAAATATCACGTCCGGCAGACTGCATGAAAGCATATCTGAAAGCAGCAGAGCTTGATAATGATTTTGCGGTAAAATACGGACTTGACAGATTTGTTGGTACAGAAATTAAAGATGCGCCGACAAAAACAGTAGTTTTTTATTCGGCGAGAAACGGAGGAAATCTTCTTCCTGTTCCCGAATCTGCAACAGAACTCATAAAAACTGATATAAGACAGGAGATATATCCGTCTCCGTCAGGAACACTCTATCTGTACAATCAGCAAATAGTCAGAGATGATTATTTCGTATACAACTATAGTAATTTTGGTTTTATGCAGCTTGGAAGAAACAAGGAGATTTCGGACTATTTGCAAACCATAGACAATTACGCAGGAATGAATACAGACGCAGCCTTTATTCTTCTCGGCAGTGATGAGAATAAGGATTTGCGAAAATCTCTTATAGAAGAAAAAAATTATTTAATCGGGTACAGCGAGACATTACTTGATTATGGTGATAAGGAGGACATAAAAACTCTTGCTGACGAAATAACTGGGGAAATTGAATCTGATTATGAAAAAGCACTCAAGCTTGAGCAGTATTTCTATAATCAGAAATATAATTATGATCTTGAATATGAAAAGGAAAAAGGTGAAAACATCGAGGATTTCATTTTCAGGACAAAAACAGGAGTATGCTCGGAATATGCAGGAGCAATGATAATGCTTGCAAGAGCGTCAGGAATTCCTGCAAGGTATTGTGTAGGCTACAGCATGTCATCACCGCTGGACGAACAGACATATAATGTTCAGTTTGATGCTAACTATGTAGTTTACAGTAAAGATGCACACGGCTACCCTGAATTATATATAAAGGGTTATGGATGGATGCCCTTTGATCCAACCATAACAGATACACTTGAAAACGCTGTTGAGAAAGACGCCACAGGCACACTAAAAAAAGCCGGCGTTCTCATCCTTACAGTTTTCCTTCTCATACTTTTACTTACGCTCCTTTATCCTAAAATTTCACATAGGGTATTCCTTTTAATCTGCGGAAAAAAATCTCCGTCGGTCACAACAAAGATGGTAATGCGCAGAATCAGAAAGTTATACGGAGCAGACAGCAGTTTTACAACAAATGAAATAGCACAGCTTGCCGCAGAGGTGAGTGGTGCAGACATCACAATAATTTCAGAACTCTATGACAGAACAGTCTATGGAGGAACAGGGCTTTCAGAGGATGACAAAAAAGCCGTGCTTGATGAATATGTAAAAGCGTATTCAGCTTTGTTGGAGGCAAAGAAAAAGCGCAGCTAAACAGCAAATTCCCATTAACTGGAGGTCAATAATGAATAAAATGGTCACAAGAAAAGGAGCAGCTGGACTTCTCCTTGCTGTCATAATGATGGCAGCTTTATTAACAGGAGTCTTTACTCCGACAAAGAATGCATTAGCGGTAGAAGACTACCGCACATGGCGACAGGCAGACGAAAGATGGGCAAATTATCCGCTTGGTATGTACAATATGGCATCAGTCGGATGTTATGTAACATCAATCGCAATGGTTGCCGCAGCATCAGGTGCAAAAGATACAACTGAATTTAATCCTGGTGTATTCAATCAGAGTCTTAATGCAATTGGTGCATTTAATCAGTGGGGCGGACTTGCAAGATGGAGTTCTGTAAATGCAGTTATTCCGGAAGTTGCAATCAACTCAGCTGAAATAAGCTTCTCAGGAACCACAAGAGAAGAAAAGACAGCAGAAATGCTTGATAAACTCAGACAGGGCTTATATGTAATCTGTAATGTTGGCACTCACTGGGTTTACATTGACAGAATTGTTGATGGTATCGTTTATATGGCTGATCCTGCAAAGGAAGAAACAGATATGTTCTCAGCATACAGTGAATACAGCATTAATCGTTACCAGACATTAACAGGTAAAAATCCATACGGCTGGCAGTATTCATATATTGATTTCAATAAGGAATACAATGATATGATGATGCCGTCAGTTGGCATAGCAATGCCGGAAACTACTGTAACATCTACAGAAACAACAACATCAGAAACTACAACTACAACAACTACTACCACTACAACTACATCTGAAACCACAACCACTACAACAACCACTACAACAACTACTACATACACTACGACAACAACAACTACTACTACAACTACTTCTACAACAAGCACAACACTCACAACTACATCAGTTATTACAGCTACACTGCCTGTAACAGCTGAAACAGAAGTTCAGTTTGGTGAATACTATTACTCTGGAGAAGTCGAAGAAGTAATGTTTTTCGATATGATAAACAGAGAATTTATTCCGGTTACATTTTCAAAGGGTGATGTAGCGGTAATCAGTGAAGTAGTAGGGGACTATGGTTTTATTTCAGCCGGTGATGTAGTTGGCTGGGTAGACATGGCAAATATGGTGTTTACCGGCAATGACGGTGAACATATGACAGGCGACGTCAATGGTGATGGAATAATCAATGCAGTTGACTTAAACCTTGTCAACAGATTAATTGAAGCAGATGAAACATATATCGATGGTATATCAGTACTTACAGCATGTGAAAGAAAGGCGGCAGATATTAATTCTGACGGCATAGTAGATCAGAATGATGTACTGGTGTATCTCCTGATTATCTGCTAATAAGGAGAAATCAAATCAATGGAATGGACAGAAGTAAATATTTATACCACTACAGAGGGAATAGAACTTGTATGCTCTAAGCTTTTCGATATTGGTATCAAAGGATTTTCTATCAAGGATGCAGAAGATTTCAAGGAGTTTCTTGAAAACAAGTATGGCAGATGGGATTACATAGATGATGATCTTATGGGATTATCAGAATGTGAAACATGCATTACAGTTTATCTTCCATCAAACGAACAGGTCGCAGAAATGCTTTCTTCAATAAAGACAATGCTCCGTGATATGAAATCAGCTGATACAGAAGGTATTTACGGCAGACTTGAACCAGAACTTGCAAGTATTCGTGAAGAAGACTGGGCAAACAACTGGAAACAGTATTTTAAGCCGTTTAAAGTAGGTGAAAAGCTTGCAATCAAACCTTCATGGGAAGAGTATGAAAATACAGACAACAGAGTAATACTTGAAATCGACCCTGCATCAAGCTTTGGCACAGGCGCACATCATACAACAAGATTATGCCTTGAACTCGTTGAGAAATATCTCAATGAAGGCGATACAGTTCTTGATATGGGATGCGGCAGCGGTATACTGTCCATTGCAGCAATGCTGCTTGGAGCAGACCATACAATTGCAGTAGATATAGAGCAGAATGCAGCTGAAACAGCAGCAGAAAATGCCGCAAAGAATCATATTTCATCTGATAAATACAAGACCTATTTTGGTGATATAACATCAGATTCAGCACTGGCTGATGAAATAGATGATAAATATGATATGATTACAGCAAACATTGTAGCCGATGTTCTCATAGCAATGAAGGACTATTTCAGAAGATATCTGAAAGAAAACGGCATACTTATAGTTTCAGGAATCATAGAAGAACGTAAGGATGAAGTAATAGATGCCCTTATTTCAGCCGGCTTTAAAAATCCTGAGACACAGGTAAGAGAAGGCTGGGCTGCAGTTAAATTTACGATATGATCTGCTGCAGCTCCGCTGATTAAGAACAGTACTTAATAAATACAGCGGAGCAGCAAAAGCAGTACATGAATATACAAATGTAAGGAGTTTTTAAAATGGCTTTTTTTAAGAAGAAAATTCAGCAGGAAGAACCGGAAGTAGCAAAGGATCCAAAAATCGAAACAAAGAAAGCTCTTCTTGACGCACTTAATTCAAAACTTAATGGTACAGTATATGATGACTGTATTATTATGCCTAAGGGATTTACAGTTGATATTAATATAGCTAAACAGGTTTATGTTGACTCAGAAGATCTTCATATGCTTTCTGTAGTATTCCTTGTAAAGCATGATGAATTTGATGAACCGCTCATCGAACCTGTTGATGCACAGGGCAGAAAGATAGAAGATGCTGTACAGATGGCAGTTGATATGTTCTATGGTGCAGTATGGCATCCGCTTGATCAGTCAATGACAAAGAAAAATCCAGTACACATTTCAGTTGACTATTTAAGACAGCATTATGATTTCGATATGTACTGTCAGTCAGTAGTAAGAATCGGTATGGCAGATAAGACAGCAAGCAGACTTATTGATACAATCAAGGCTGACATTCCAAAGTATCTTGGTTCAAAGAAGTATTACTGGCTCAGAATTTATCTTGCAAAGTATCAGGATAAGCAGGTAGTTGAAGTAAGAATCAACGGCTCTATATGTACAGAACTTTCAAAGAGATTCCAGCTTTATGTTGACAGCTGGAACGCAGAATCAGCATTTCTTTCAGAAAAGCAGTATGCAATTTTTGTACAGCATGAGGATGACCAGTGTCCGTTTGAAAAGGAAATTGTTATTGATGCAGGTCACAAGGTAATTGACATGATGCAGAAGATTGAAAATCATGATCAGTATCTTGAAATGGCAAAGACAATTGATGCTGAGATAGCAGCAAAGCTTTCTGAGAAGATTTCAGATTCAAAGCTTACAGAAACAATTGCAAGAGGACTTTCAGCAGAAACAAGAATTTTCATTTCTGAGATTCTTGCAAAGCTTACACTCGGCTATACAGAAGGAGACAGCTTATTCCTTTTAGACGATGAACAGAGTGTTGAATTCAAGAAAACACAGATGCGTTCATACTTCTATCTCCAGCAGGTAGTAATTGAGTTTCTCAGCACAAGACCTGAGCAGGAAAATGTATCAAGAATTGTTACAAACAGCGTAGCATTCAGAGAAATGCGCAAGGTGTTTGATCAGGCAAAGGAACAGGGCAAGGAAATCCAGCCGGGAGATCTTTTTGTACCGGGAACATCATTCAAGATTGCACTTGACGGCTATAAGGTATGGTAAAATAAGAGAAAAGGCGGAAAATTCCGCCTTTTTTTGAAAAAATTTTCAGAAAACACTTGACATTATATTGCCAATGTGATAAAATATTATTGCCGCATGTAAACGGGTTATTAAAGTTGCGTCTGCAACCCCGTCACAGCGAGTTTATTGAAAAGGCAGGTGCCACAATATGTACGCAGTTATTGAAACCGGCGGAAAGCAGTATCAGGTAAATGAAGGAGATATCATTTTCATCGAAAAGCTCGCAGTTGAAGCTGACGAGACAGTTACATTCGATAAGGTTGTAGCTCTCGGCGCAGAAGATGGAATCAAGGTAGGTACTCCTTACGTTGAAGGTGCAGCAGTTGAAGCTAAGGTTCTGAAGAACGGCAAGGCTAAGAAGATCACTGTTTTCACTTACAAGCCAAAGAAGAGTGAGAAGAAGAAGCAGGGTCACAGACAGCCTTACACACAGGTTAAGATCGAAGCTATCAAGGCTTAATCATGATTCGTGCAGAATTCTATGAATCTAAGGGAATACCGATAGGATTCAGATTCAGCGGACATTCGGGTTATGCGAGGGCTGGTCGTGATGTTGCCTGTGCGGCAGTATCTTCGGCAGTCCAGCTTACCATAAATCTACTTGACAGTCTTGGCTGTAAACCGGATGTCAAGGTAGGGGATAATGTTATCCGCTGTACTGTTGGTGAATCAAATGAGATTTCACAAACAGTTCTGAAACAGCTGAAATTGCATTTTGAAGCTGTTCTTGAGGAGTTTCCGAAAACAATCAATATCACTAATTCGGAGGTGTAAGTATGTTTAAGATCAGTATGCAGTTCTTCGCTCATAAAAAGGGTGTTGGTTCTACAAAGAACGGACGTGACTCTGAGGCTAAGAGACTTGGCGTTAAGAGAGCTGACGGTCAGGTAGTAAAGGCTGGCAACATTCTCGTTCGTCAGAGAGGTACACACATTCATCCAGGTGAAGGCGTAGGTATCGGTTCTGATGATACATTATTCGCTACAGTAAGCGGAAGAGTAAAGTTTGAGCGTTACGGTAGAGACCGCAAGAAGGTTTCAGTTTACGAGATCGAACAGTAATCACGCAATAACGTGAAATAAATCCCGAGCATATGCTTGGGATTTTTCTTTAGAAAGTACAGGAGGTCGGAAAATGTTCGTTGACAAGGCGAAAATAAAAATCAAAGCCGGAGACGGCGGCGATGGTGCTGTTTCATTCCATCGTGAAAAATATGTAGCCGCAGGCGGTCCTGACGGTGGAGACGGCGGAAGAGGCGGAGATATTGTTTTTCAGGTCGATGACAATTTCTCGACTCTTATAGATTTCAGATTTAAAAGAAAGTATGTGGCAGAGCGTGGACAGAACGGTTCGAGCCGTAACTGTACAGGTAAAGGTGCTCCGCCGCTTATAATCAAAGTCCCGAGAGGAACTGTAATTCGTGATGCAAAAACAGGAAGAATAATGGCTGATATGTCAACTGACGAGCCGAAAATTCTTGCTAAAGGCGGAAACGGCGGTAAAGGTAATGTTCATTTTGCAACATCAACCCGTCAGATACCGAGATTTGCAAAGCCTGGTTTCCCTGGAGAAGAATTTGAAGTAACACTTGAGCTCAAGCTTCTTGCAGACGTAGGACTTGTAGGTTATCCTAATGTAGGTAAATCAACACTTATTTCTGTAGTAAGTGCCGCAAAGCCGAAGATTGCCAATTATCATTTCACAACCCTTACACCGGTTCTTGGAGTTGTAAAGGTTGAAGAAGAAAAGTCTTTTGTTATGGCTGATATTCCTGGACTCATTGAAGGCGCAGGAGACGGCGTAGGACTTGGACATGAATTTCTTCGTCACGTTGAAAGATGTCGCCTTATTGTTCATGTTGTAGACGTTTCTGGTATAGAAGGACGTAATCCGAGCGAAGATTTTGAGGTTATTAATGCAGAACTTGCCAAGTTTAATGAAGATCTTGCAGAGCGTCCGCAGATAGTAGCCGCAAATAAGGCTGATATGGCAACTGAGGAACAGGTCGAAGAATTCAGAAATTACATTGAAGAAAAGGGAATACCATTCTTCTGTATTTCAGCCGCAACAACAAAGGGTACACAGGAGCTTGTTCATAAAATATCAGAGGTTCTTGACACACTGCCGCCAATCAGAGAATTTGAGGCAGAGCCGATTCCACAGGCTGAGCTTGATGAAATGCTTGGAGTTGACAAGAAGTTCGAGATTACAGTTGAAGACGATATCTACTTTGTTGAAGCTCCTTGGATTCAGCCGATTATGCGTACGGTTGATCCTGATGACTATTCATCACTTCAGTATTTCCAGAGAGTACTTATCAACAGCGGAATTATTGCAAAGCTTGAAGAAATGGGCATCCAGGAAGGCGATACAGTAGACCTTGAAGGCTTTGAATTTGATTTTATATATTAAAATATGAACAATACATCATTAACAGAGCGTGAGGCTAATATCTATAGTCCGCTGAGTCTTGCATTTCTCGGTGACAGTGTATATGATACATTAGTAAGAGAATATCTGCTTAAACAGGCTAATATGCCGGTTTCCAAGCTTCATTCTGCAAAAATTAAGCTTGTTTGTGCTGAATTTCAGTCAGATGCATATGATACTATATCAGAACATCTGAGCGAACATGAACTTGCAGTGCTTAAACGAGGCAGAAACGCTACAGGAAACACAGTACCGAAACACGCAGATGCAGCACAGTACAGACGTGCAACAGCAGTTGAGTGTCTTTTCGGGTATCTGTATCTCACAGGCAGACAGGACAGAATCAGCGAATTATTTGAAATAATAATAAATCAATCTGAGAATGTAACTCAGTCAGTTTAAATAGTAAGGAGTGTAAAAGAAATGTCAGGTCATTCAAAATGGAATAACATCAAGCGTAAAAAAGAGGCTACTGACGCTATCAAGGGAAAGATTTTCACTAAGATAGGCAGAGAAATTACAGTTGTAGTTCGTGAGGGCGGTCCTGACCCTAACAACAACAGCAAGCTTCGTGACCTTATCGCAAAGGCGAAGGCAAACAACGTGCCTAACGATAACATCGACAGAGTTATCAAGAAAGCCGCAGGCGGTGAAGACAAGAACAACTATGAAAACATTACATATGAGGGATACGGTCCAAACGGTGTAGCTGTTATTGTTGAGTGCCTTACAGACAACAGAAACAGAACAGCAGGTGATGTTCGTCATTATTTTGATAAGTTCGGCGGAAATCTCGGAACAATAGGATGCGTATCATTTATGTTCAGCACAAAAGGTATCGTAGTTCTTGAAAACACAGGACTTGATGAAGACGCTGTAATGGAAGATGTATTTGAATTCGGCGGAGAAGATTTTGATATCACAGAAGAAACTGTAGAAATTGAATGTGCACCAGAGGCAGTAAGCGGTCTTCGTGAAGGACTTACAGGCAAGGGTTATACAGTACTTTCAGCAGAAGTTGAACAGGTACCTTCTACATATGCAACACTCACAGATGAGGAACATATAAAGAAAATGAACCTTCTTCTTGAACATCTCGAAGAAAATGATGATGTACAGAATGTATATCACAACTGGGATGAGTAATTAATTAATTTAGCGGGATAAAAATTATATAAAGGCAGGGTTATGGGATGAATAAAATACTTTTTGCTTCAAGCGAATGTGTACCTTTCCTTACGACAGGTGGACTCG
>JAKSQU010000057.1 GCA_024403965.1 Ruminococcus sp. | reverse complement strand
TTTTATTTTTTATTCATTTCATTTACAGCGTCTTCAACTTCTGTGATGATTTTTGCAACATCATCAGCCTTGAATTCTCCGCCGTACCATATCTCATGCGCTCTTACTGCCTGATAAACAAGCATTGCTGTACCGCCTATTGCAGTTTTGCCGAGTGCTCTTGCCTTTTTCATGAGAAGTGTTTCTGTAGGATTATAGATAACATCAAATACACTTCCGCTCTGCTCAATTACTTTATCATTTACAGGACATGCATCAACCTTAGGATACATTCCTACAGGTGTTGCATTTATAAGTAAATCAAAGCTGTCGTCAAGTGATGCAATATCTGCAATTTTCACTGAAACATTTCCGCACTTTTCGAGAATTTCCGCCATTAAAAGCTGTGCTGCCTTAACATCCTGCGGAATTACTGCGAGAGTGATGTCTGCGCCGTGAAGTGCACTTTCAATTGCAATCATTCTTCCTACACCGCCGCAGCCGAGAATACATGTTTTTCCGCCGACATGAAGTGTTTCTGCTGAACGGAGAAAACCTGTGCAGTCTGTGTTGTAGCCGATAAGTCTGCCGTTGTCATTCATAATGCAGTTTACCGCATTGTATCTTGCGGCTGTTTCGTCAAGGCTGTCCATAAGCGGAATTACTATCTGCTTATGCGGAATTGTTACATTAAGTCCGCAGAGTGTTTCAAAAAGTTCTCTGCTTGTCGGAATATCGGCAGGGTCAATGTCGATAAGACCGTATTCTGAGTCTTTTCTTCCGCTTAAAGCGAAAAGTCTGTCGTGAATAAGCGGTGACATTGTATGTCCGAGCGGATGTCCTGTGAGTGCAAATTTATTCATACTATTTCAGCTCCTTCGAGAGATTCAACTGATTCAACATTTACAGCCTTTACATCGCTGAGAGTTTTCTTTACAAGTCCTGTGAGAGTTTTTCCAGGACCAAATTCAACGAATGTATCAGCACCGTCATTCTGCATAGCAGAAAGCTCTGATGTGAAACGTACAGGTGATACGATATGCTTTGCAAGAAGTGACGGCATATCTGAGAAATCTGTAAGCTCTGCGCCTGTTACATTTGAGTAATACTTAACCTTTGGCTCATTGAATGTAATCTGCTTTGCAGTTTCAATAAACTTGTCTGCGGCTGTCTGCATATACTTTGAATGGAATGCACCTGCAACATTGAGCACCATTACTCTTGCCTTCATTTCCTTGAATACAGCGGTAACTTCTTCGATACCCTCAGGTGAACCTGCGATAACTGTCTGCATAGGTGAATTGTAGTTTACAGGTGTAACGAAATTCTTTGCAGCAGCACAAACCTCTTCAACCTTTTCAGGAGCAATTTTAAGTACAGCAGCCATTGCGCCGTTTGTTGATGTTGCAGCCTCTTCCATCGCCTCTGCTCTTGCCTTGATAAGACGGAAAGCATCTTCGAGAGTAATCATTCCTGACGCATACATTGCGGCATATTCGCCGAGTGAATGACCTGCAACGCCGTCAAACTTAAATCCCTTGCTCTGTGCGGCTGTAAGGCATGCAATTGATGTTGCCATGATTGCAGGCTGTGAATTTACAGTTCTTGAAAGCTCTTCGATAGGTGAATTAAAGCAGATTTCCTTTAAGTCACGTCCGAGAATTTCAGAGCCTGTTTCATAGATTTTAAGTACTTCAGGAAATGCCTGTGCAATATCCTTTCCCATACCTTCATACTGTGAACCCTGTCCTGAAAACTGTGCAATAATCATAATTCTTAATCCTTTCTCTTGTGCAAATAACTTGTTTTAATTGTAATTGTGTCTTGTTTCAACGCATATTTTTGTGAAATCTGCCAGTATTAACGGGTTAAAGTGCTATTTCACAAAATAAACATTGAAATATTATTCAAAATGCTTTATAATTATTATGGCTGATACTGTTTATAATTAAATTTAATCAGCCTTGTATATACTATAACACATTTTTGTGAATATTACAAGTATTATTTTTGCAGAACAACTCACAGATGCGGTGTATTCCGAACATCTGAAATAAATTAAGGAGGAGTTTTGTTTATGGGCATAAATATTCTTGGTATGGGAAGATATCTCCCCGAGCAGACTATCACTAATGCCGATTTTGAAAAATTCGTTGAAACAGATGATGAATGGATCAGAACAAGAACAGGTATATCAGAAAGACGTATGGCAGGCTGGGAACCGAGCTGGTATATGGGAAGTGAAGCTGCTAAACAGGCTGTTGAAAGAGCAGGAATAAATCCTGAAGAAATAGGCGTTGTTATCTGCTGCACAATTACTTCCGATTTCCTTACACCAAGCATGGCAAGCATTATTCAGCACAATATCGGTGCGAAAAATGCGATGGCTTTTGACCTTAACGCTGCCTGTACAGGATTTGTTTACGGCGTAGATACAGCCAAGAGATTTCTTGATACTGATGAAAACATGAAATATGCGCTTGTTGTTTCAACTGAGGCTCTTTCACGTTTCGTTGATTTTGAAGACAGAGGCTCATGCATTCTTTTCGGTGACGGCTCTGCTGCGGCTGTAATAGAAAAAAGTGACAAGATTTATTCTTCATACCTTGCATCAGACGGCAGCGGTGCAGAATTCCTTATGGCAAGATCACTTAATGTAGCACCGGAAATTGCTGTTGATAACGGCTATGAGGATCCTTTCAGCTGGACAAAAATGCATAAGCTTATGCAGAACGGCAAGGAAGTTTACAAGTTTGCAACATCTGCACTTCCTAAGGCTTTTGAAAAGGCGGCTGAAAAAATCGGCGTTACAAAGGACGATATAAGCTGGTTTATTCCGCATCAGGCTAATGTAAGAATTATCGAAACTGCCGCAAAAAAGCTCGGCGTTTCAATGGACAAATTTATTGTGACACTTGATAAATTCGGAAATACATCATCTGCGTCAATTCCTATGGCAATGGTTGACGCAATTGAAAACGGAACACTTAAAAGAGGACAGAAAATTGCACTTATAGGCTTTGGCGCAGGTCTTACCTACGGCGGCATTGTACTTGAATATTAAGATTGGAGTAAGAACATTATGAAAACAAGAATTACTGAGCTTTTAGGATGTGAATATCCGATAATTCAGGGCGGTATGGCATGGGTTGCAGAGCATACTCTTGCGGCGGCTGTTTCAAATGCAGGCGGTATCGGTCTTATTGCAGGAGGAAGTGCTCCTATTGATTATCTCCGTGAGCAGATTCGTCTCTGCAAGGAAAAGACAGACAAGCCTTTCGGTGTTAATATCATGCTTATGAGCCCTAATGCCGATGACCTTGCACAGCTTGTTATCGACGAAAAGCTTGCTCTTGTAACTACAGGTGCAGGAAATCCCGGTAAATACGTTGCAGCATGGAAAGAGGCAGGAATCAAGGTTATTCCTGTTGTTCCGTCTGTTGCTCTTGCTAAGAGAATGGAAAAATCGGGCGCTGACGCTGTAATTGCTGAGGGTACTGAGTCAGGCGGTCATATCGGTGAAAATACAACAATGTGTCTTGTTCCGCAGGTAGTTGACGCTGTTGAAATTCCTGTTATTGCCGCAGGCGGTATTGCTGACGGCAGAGGTATGGCGGCATCATTCATGCTTGGTGCTGAGGGTGTTCAGATTGGTACAAGATTCCTTGCATCTGAGGAATGTCAGATTCATCCTACATTCAAGGAACTGGTTATCGGTGCAAAGGACACAGACAGCATTGTAACAGGTCGCTACACAGGTCATCCGTGCAGAAACGTAAAGACAAAGTTTGCGAAAAAGCTTGCAATGGGCGAAAAGGACGGCACACTTACACCTGACGAGTTTGAAAATCTTACTCTCGGTGCATTAAGACGTGCAGTTGTTGACGGTGATGTTGACAGCGGTTCATTCCTTTGCGGTGCTATTGCAGGTATGATTAATGAGATTAAGTCATGTGCTGATATTGTTAAGGAAATCAATGACGGCGCAGAGAAACTTCTCAAATTATAATAAAGCAAAAAATAAAAAAGAAAAATGTGCGACGCAGTCGCACCACTCACCAGAGCCACGAGAGGCGCAGAGTCTGCGCTGGCAAGCCACGCTCACACTCGCTCCGCTCGTACCCCAAGGGCACTTCCTTCGGGCGTTCACTCTCTGCGAAAGAGTAGTCTGCTTTCGCTCGACTTTATTAAATACGGACTTTTAATACATAGCAAAAATGCTCAGGGGTAAGGGCATTAAGGGATTCAGGAGGATTTGATTATGAAACAATATAAATATGTGGAAATGACACAAAAATTTTTAGGTGGTTATGGTTCCAAGAAATATGATAATGCGTCTCCGAGAGAGGTCATTGATATGTTTGCTGAAAACGGCTGGAGATTTGTCAGCATGGTGCCTAAGCTTTCTGACGGCTACGGACGTATAAAAGTATATGACCTTGTATTTGAAAAGGACGCAGATTAAACAGGAGGAATGGAAATGCCAACAGCATTAGTAACAGGTGCATCACAGGGAATCGGTGCCTGTATAGCAAAAAGACTTGCAAAGGACGGTTTTGATATTGCCGTAAATCACTATCCAAGCGACAGCGATAAGGAAAAGGCTCTCGCAGTTGCAGAGGAATGCCGCAGTTTCGGTGTAAAGGCTGAGTGCTATGCGGCTGACGTTTCAAAGTTTGACCAGTGTGAAGCTATGGTTAAGCAGATAAAGGCTGATTTCGGTACTATCGACGCACTCGTAAATAACGCAGGTATCACAAAGGACAAGCTCCTTGCAAGAATGAGTGAAGAAGAATATGACGTTGTTATCGCTGTAAACCAGAAGAGTGTTTACAACATGACAAAGCATGTCTGCGCTGTTATGATGAAACAGAGACACGGAAGAATTGTCAATGTTTCTTCAGTTGCAGGTCTTTACGGAAATCCGGGACAGATGAATTATTCAGCAACTAAGGCGGCAATTATAGGTATGACAAAAACCACTGCAAAGGAATTCGGTTCAAGAAATATCACATGTAATGCAGTTGCACCGGGATTCATCAATACTCCTATGACAGAAGTTCTTTCAGATGAATTAAAGGCAAAAATGCTTGAACAGGTTGCTCTCAGAAGATATGGTGAACCTGAGGAAATCGCATCTGTTGTTTCATTCCTTGTTTCTGACAATGCATCATATGTAACAGGACAGGTTATTGAAATTTCAGGCGGACTTTCAATGTAATTTTACTGAACAGGAGAAAGAATAATTATGAGCAGAAGAGTAGTTATTACAGGTATGGGCGCAGTTTCACCGCTTGGCACAGGTGTTGACAAGCTCTGGGAAGGCGTTAAGGAAAATAAAATCGGCTATTCATTTCAGGATTTCTTTGATCCTGAGAGAACAGGCATCAAAATCGCAGGCGAAGTAAGAGATTTTGACGAAACAAAATACTATGACGAGCCAAGATGCTTTGAGAAAAAAGAAGCTAAGAGAATGGAGCTTTTCACAAAGTATGCTCTCGTTGCGGCTGATGAGGCTCTCAAGGATGCAGGTACTGACTTTAAGGATATCGATCCTTACAGAGCAGGTGTTATTGTCGGCTCAGGTATCGGCGGTATCGACCTTACACTCAGCGAACATCTCAAGTTCCTTGAAAAAGGTCCCGGCAGAGTTTCAGCTTTCTTTATTCCAAGCATGATTGCTAATATGGCATCAGGTACAATCTCAATGAAAACTCAGTTCCTTGGTGCTAATTTTGATGTTTCCACAGCATGTGCTACTGCAACACACTCAATCGGTGAGGCATTCCGCAAAATCAAGGACGGTTATCTTGATGTTGCTCTTGCAGGCGGTACAGAAAGCACACACAATGAATTTACATTCGGTTCATTCGCTAACATGAAGGCTCTTACAAAGAGTGATGATCTTGAAAAGGCATCTATTCCTTTTGACGCTGAAAGAAGCGGTTTCGTTCTCAGTGAGGGCAGCGGTGTTCTCGTACTTGAAGAATATGAACACGCTAAGGCAAGAGGCGCTAAGATTTACGCTGAAATCGCAGGCTACGGCGCAACATGTGACGGCTATCACATGACATCTCCTATGCCTACAGGTGAAGCTGCTGGTAAGGGCATGATGCTCGCTATGGAAGAAGCAGGATTAAAGCCTTGTGATATCGATTACATCAATGCTCACGGCACATCAACAGGTCTTAATGACAAGTACGAAACAGCTGCAATCAAGGTTGCTTTCGGTGAAGATGCAAAGAATGTAAAAATCAGCTCAACAAAGTCTATGATCGGTCATCTTCTCGGTGCTGCAGGTGCTGTTGAGGCTATCGTATGCGCAAAGTCAATTCAGGAAGGTCTTATTCATGCTACAGTAGGTCTTAAGACACCTGACGAAAACTGTGACCTTGATTACTGTGCAAACGGAAATGTTCAGCAGGAGGTTCGTGCCGCACTTTCAAATTCACTCGGATTCGGCGGACACAATGCTACTCTCTGCTTTAAGAAGGTATAATCTATAGGAGTTGAGAATATGATGGATAAAATATTTGATATGATAGATGTTGAGACTATCGAAAAGCTTGCTGAAATCGTAAGCAAGAATGAGCTTTCTGAAATTTCTCTTTCAGAAGGCAATCAGTCAATTACTGTAAAGGGCAGAAAGGTTACTAATGAATATATCACAACAGGTGCTGTACAGGCTGCTGCTCCTGCACCTTATACTGCTCCTGTCGGAATTGAAGCTGCAAAAACAGAAACTGCATCAGCTGCTCCCGAATTTGACGGAAATGTTGTTAAATGTCCTATCGTAGGCACTTACTATGCTGCACCATCTCCTGAAAAGCCGCCGTTTGTAAAGGTCGGCGATCAGGTTAAGAAGGGCGACGTTATCATGATTATCGAATCAATGAAACTCATGAACGAAATACAGTCCGATTATGAAGGTACTGTTACTGAAATTCTCGTTGATAATGGTCAGGCTGTTGAATACGATCAGCCGCTTATGATTATAAAGTAATGGAAAAATTCACTTATCTTACACAGGAAGATTACGAAAAAGGCGTTGTAAAAATAACAAACGCCGATATTTTCAGAGAAGTTACTGAATATAACGAATCAGCCGAAAAGGAAAGAAAGAAAATAGGTGAAATGAACAGTTTTATCAATCTGTGGCACATATTTCATTTCATTATACTGTTTTTCCATTATTATTCATTCTATAATAACTTTTTAGATCTGAATTTCGTAAGAATCTGTATGGTTGTCTATATTTTCGTGTATGTCTATTTCTTCATTGTAAAGAAAATCAGAGATCCGAAAACTGTTACTGCTGTTTCGCTTTTTTCAATGTTTGTTTCGTGGAGACTTTTTTTACTTGCCGCAATTAATGGTTTTATGGCATATCTTCTGCAGAAACACGAGAAAAAGCAGAGCGAAAAACTCGGCTATCCTATGTTCAGAACAATAAAGGCTGAATATGATAACGACAACGGATACGCCGTAAAGTAAAGGAGTAAAAAAATAATGTCTGATATTATTATGAATAAAGAACAGATTATGGAGATAATTCCGCACCGTGATCCGTTTCTTCTCATTGATGAGATTGTTGATATGGAAGTAGGCGTGAGCGTTCACGCAAGAAAATACATTAAGGAAGATGAGTACTGGTTCAAGGGACATTTCCCGGAATACCCTGTAACACCCGGTGTGCTTATCATTGAAATGCTTGCACAGGCAGGCGCTGTATGTATGCTTTCAAAGCCTGAATTCAAGGGCAAGCTCGGTCTTTTCGGCGGTATCGACAAGGCTAAGTTCAGAAAACAGGTTCTTCCCGGAGATGTTCTTGACCTTGAGGTTGAAATGATCCGTCAGAGAGGTCCTGTAGGCACAGGCAAGGCACTCGCTACTGTAAACGGTCAGAAGGCTGTTTCATGCGAAATAACATTTATCGTTGCAGATGCAGACAATAATAAGGAAGAATAAGCCATGTTCAAAAAAATACTTATTGCTAACAGAGGAGAAATAGCTGTTCGTATTATAAGAGCGTGCCGTGAAATCGGTATTCAGAGTGTTGCTGTCTATTCAACAGCAGACAGACCGTCACTTCATGCACAGATTGCAGATGAGGCTGTATGTATCGGTCCGCCTGCAACAAAGGACAGCTACCTTAATATGAATGCCATCATACAGGCGGCTCTTAATACAGGTGCTGAGGCTATTCACCCCGGTTTCGGATTTCTTTCTGAAAATGCAGAATTCGCAAGACTCTGCGAAAAGCACAATATCGTGTTTATCGGTCCGTCATATAAATCAATTGAAATGCTCGGCGACAAGGCTGTTGCAAAGGAAACAATCAAGGCGGCAGGCGTACCTGTTATCCCCGGTTCAGACGGTGCTGTAGGTTCACTTGACGAGGCAAGAAAAATTGCTGAAAAGGCAGGCTATCCTGTTCTCGTAAAGGCAAGTGCAGGCGGCGGCGGACGTGGTATCCGCAGAGTTGATACTCCTTATGAGCTTGAGTCTCAGATGATTGCCGCACAGCAGGAGGCTATGAATTTCTTCGGTGATGATACAGTTTACATCGAAAAACTCCTTGTAAATCCGCACCATGTTGAAATTCAGATTATTGCCGATCAGCAGGGCAATTATATTCATCTCTGTGAGCGTGACTGCTCAATGCAGAGAAGAAATCAGAAGGTTCTTGAAGAATGTCCGAGCCCTATCGTAAGCAGTGAACTCCGTGAAAAAATGGGTAAGGCGGCTGTTACTGCGGCTAAGCAGTGCGGCTATTACAGTGCAGGTACCATTGAATTTCTCGTTGACGAAAAGCGTAATTTCTATTTCATGGAAATGAACACAAGAATTCAGGTTGAGCACCCTGTTACCGAAGAAGTAACAGGCTTTGATATTGTCAAGGCTCAGATTGAAATTGCGGCAGGTATGCCTTTACAGGTAACACAGGATGATATTGTTATCCGTGGTCATGCTATTGAATGCAGAATCAATGCTGAAAATCCTGACCTTGATTTCCGTCCTTCACCGGGAAGAATTACCGCTCTTTATATGCCGGGCGGTCCTGGTATAAGAATTGACAGCGCAGTTTATCAGACATATACTATCACACCATTCTATGATTCAATGATAGGAAAACTTATTGCTCACGGCTCTGACAGAAATGACGCTATCAACAAGATGAGATGGGCGCTTTCAGAGTTTATCGTTGAGGGTGTTGATACAAATATTGAATTTCAGCTTGATTTAATCAAAAATGCTGATTTCAAAAACGGTAAATATGACATAGGATTTCTTGACAGATATATGAAATCCAAAAAGAAGTGAATGGTGAAAAGAATTGTTTGAAGATATTTTTAAGGTAGTTACCAAGCGTTTCAACGATGGTGACAATGATGAATACAAACCGCCGATGTTCAAATGTCCGAGATGCAGTCAGACAAGTCCGCTCGTAAGATACGAGGAGCTTCACAGAGTGTGTCCGAAATGTAACTATCACGGCAGACTTTCAGCCCGTGAGCGTTTGCAGATTACAGTTGACAAAGGCAGTTTCCATGAATTATATGAAACAATGATAAGCGAAAATCCGCTTGATTTTCCCGATTATGCGGAAAAACAGGCTGAACTCCGTCAGAGCACTGGCGTAAATGACGCTATAGTTGTCGGCACAGCAACAATCAAGGGCTCTCCTGTTGTTATCGGTGCTATGGATTCACGCTATATGATGGGTTCTATGGGAAGTGTTACAGGCGAAAAGATTACAAGAGCATTTGAATATGCAATTGAAAAAAGTCTTCCTGTAGTAATATTCTCAGCATCAGGCGGTGCAAGAATGCAGGAGGGTATTATCTCTCTCATGCAGATGGCTAAGACATCAGGCGCAGTAAAGCTTCACAGCGATAACGGCGGACTCTTTATTTCAGTTATGACAGACCCTACAACAGGCGGTGTAACAGCAAGCTTTGCATCTCTCGGTGATATTATTATTGCTGAACCTAAGGTGCTTATCGGCTTTGCAGGAAGACGTGTTATCGAGGGTACTATCAAGCAGAAACTCCCCGATGATTTTCAGCTTGCTGAATTTATGCATGACAAGGGTTTCGTAGATATGATTGTTGAAAGAAGAAAAATGAGAAGTGTTCTCTCACATCTTCTTAAACTTCATGAATTTGACAAAAAGGAGGTCTGAACAATGGAAGAGAAAAAAACAGCGTGGGAACGTCTGCAGATCGTCCATACAAAAGGCAGACCTACTGTCAAGGATTATATCCCTATGATATTCACAGACTTCCATGAAATGCACGGAGACCGTCTTTACGGTGATGACAAGGCTGTTATCGGCGGCATTGCACGTCTCAACGGCAAGCCTGTTACAGTTATCGGACAGGTCAAGGGAAGAGATATCAACGAAAATAAGTCATGCAACTTTGCCATGCCGCATCCTGAGGGCTACAGAAAGGCACTCAGACTTGCAAGACAGGCAGAGAAATTCCACAGACCGATTATATGCTTTATAGATACTCCGGGTGCATTCTGCGGTGTTGCCGCAGAAGAAAGAGGACAGGGCGAGGCAATAGCAAAGAACATTGCTGAGTTTATGGCTATCCGTACACCTATCATCTCAATTGTACTCGGTGAAGGCGGAAGCGGCGGCGCACTTGCTCTCGGTGTATGCGATGAACTTGCAATGCTGAGAAACGCACAGTACTCTGTACTCTCACCAAGAGGCTTTGCAAGCATTCTCTGGAAGGATGCATCAAGAGAACAGGAAGCAAGCGAAATTATGCGAATTACAGCCGAAGACATGGTAAAATTCGGTGTTGCAGAAAGCATAATTGATGAGCCGCTCGGAGGTGCACACAACGATTTAGACAAAATTTCTGAAAATATTTACGAATATTTGGCAGCTAAAATTCCGGAAAAATGCAAAAAAGATATTGACGTTTTGCTCAAAGAACGTTATACTAAGTTTAGAAAAATCGGAGCGTTCATTGAATGACCGATTTTAGAAATAAAAAAATGGAGGATAAAATAATGATTTTTGAAAAACTCAAGGGCATTATTGCTGATCAGCTCAGTGTTGACGAAGACGAAGTAACAATGGAGGCAAACATTCAGGAGGATCTCGGCGCAGATTCACTCGACATCGTTGACCTTATCACAACAATTGAAGATGAGTTTGACCTTACAATTCCTGACGAGGCTGTTGAAGAAATCAAGACAGTTGGCGACATTGCAAACTACATCGAAAAGAATTCAGATGCTGAATAATCAGTAATTGAAATCTGACAGTCCTGTGGTGCTACGGCATTACAGGGCTTTTTACTTGACTATGGCGGTAAATAGTGATATAATGAAAAATAATGCGGCGCAGCCGCCACTCACCAGAGTCCAGAGAGGTGTAGACCTCTCTGGCAGAGGGTGTGCGAGGGGGACAGAGTCCCCCTAAAAAGCAGTAAAGCGCCCGAAGGAAGTGCCCTTGGGGTACGAACGCAGTAACGCTTTACGAACCAACCGAACGCAATTACTTCTCTCGGCTTGACCGACGTAATTACTGCTGTATTATATTCCCAAAAGACTGGAGATACTAAAATGAAAAACAAATATGTTATATCCGCTGTACTGACTGCGGCTTTATGTATGCTTTCATCATGCGCAAATAAAGGCGGTGAAACAAAGCCGTCTGACGATAAGCCTGTTATCCCTGCTGTAACTGCTGAATTTCATGCTGATGAAGCTGAAAAGATATGCAGTGAACAGATTTCAAGATACCTTGAATTACTTAAAAATGATAAAATATTCGAGTCACTTGCCATGCAGTATAATGATGAAATAATTGACGCTATCGGAGTTCTCTCAGGTTTCATAAATGATCCTGTCAACGAACTCTGCAATCAGTATTCAGACGTGTATAAAGGTGTCACCTTACAGCTTGTTGACATTGACTCTGTTGAGCCTATAACAGATATGCAGTATGGATACATTGAGGAAATCAACGGACGCTACAGAGCTGTTCACGAGGCTGTAAAGGCTAAGGGGACTCTTGCGGAAAGTGATGTTGAAGAACTTAGTACTCTTTACGCTGACGAAGAAGCTTACAGACAGTACAAAATGAATTTCGCAGAAGGCTATTTTGTAAAATGTACAATTGAAAATGTAGGTCACGGCAGAGCCGGTCAGCGTATTATGGTTTACCGTACAGCAGACAGTGACTGGAAAATTGATATGTCAGTCGCAGGCTATATTGATGACTGTATCGACTATCTTCTCGATAAAACAGCGTCATCAATTCACAAATCAGCAAATGCTCTTATAAAGAACATAAAGGATTTCCCACAGAGTGAATTTGTAATAGGTTATGATTCTTCACTCGACAAGGATGTACCGAGCGGATTCAATGCTGACGAATTCAGAAAAATGGTTATTGACAACTGTGAAGATATAAACGAGAATTCAAAGTTCTTTATGTATTTCAAGGAAGGAAAGGAATTCTACACAGTATATACAGATAATGATACTGACTGCGGAATTAATCCATTCGGCTGTAAACTGGTTGAAAAGGACGGAGTTTCAGACTATGTAGGTCTTGAACTTGAAGATGATTCATCATTCGACGGACTTTACAAATTCTGTGCTGACAGACTTGAAGAATTAAAGAAATAAAATAATAAAGCTACAAATAGGGGCGCACACATGGGTGCGCCACTATTGTTATATTCAGATTTGCTATGTGTAGTATAATTTGTAGGGGCGGACCCGTGTGTCCGCCCGAAATCTGCATTGTAACCCGACGGGCGCA
>JAKSQU010000056.1 GCA_024403965.1 Ruminococcus sp. | reverse complement strand
CCTGTAGAGAAGTTACGCTGGAAGTTGTTTGAGTCATCCTGAGCATCCCAGAGACACCACTCAGCAAATGAGAAGAGTGCAAATTCCTTAGCTGTATCGCCCTCGTTTGTGAGAACAACCTGCTGAACTTCACCATCGTAATCCTGTGGTACGAAGAAAGTAACCTCAGCCTTGAGATTGTTCTTCTTACCTGTGATAACTGTGTAGCCCATACCATGACGGCATTCATAAGAATCAAGCTCTGTCTTTACTGGTGACCAGCCTGGATTCCAGATAGTGCCGTTTTCGTTGATATAGAAATAACGTCCGCCCATATCGATTGGAACGTTGTTGTAACGATAACGTGTGATTCTGCGGAGACGTGCATCCTTATAGAAAGAATATCCTCCGGCAGTATTGGAAATCAGAGAGAAGAATCCCTGTGTACCCAGATAGTTAATCCATGGATATGGAGTTCTGGGAGAAGTGATTACATATTCTCTTTTTGCGTCGTCAAAAAATCCGAATTTCATATAATTTCTCCTTATTGTAAAATATCAAAAAACGGGTATAGCTCACCGTATTTACCATTATTATAACATATTCTGCACGAATTGACAAGTAATTTCGGGTATTAAAGAATAAATTTTTTCACGATTTATTTGTCTAATATATACAAAGAAAGCACAAAACACAAATCCCCTGTTCGTAAAAAACAGGGGATTATATACTATATGTGAATTATTCGCTTGCAACAGGGAGTTTTGTGAAAAATCTCTGATGTGCCTCGTATGTATCGCCGGGCTTAACTTCTGTGTAGCCTGTTACATCTCTGCCGAGTGAAAGGTTAGGAGCGTCAATCATAGCAGTCATCGGCTCTGGACAGAAATAGTGATTAAATCCTCTGTCATTCCAGATAATCCAGAACTTGTATTCATCTGAAACCTCGTAGCAGAGTTTCTTTCCGCTTGCAGAATCCTCAGCAATAACGCCGTGGAATTTTTCACCGTCAAGCTCACATGTTTCTCCGACATACATATCATTGTCGCAAACCTGAAGAACAGGACACTTTGCGCCGTTCTTGTATTCAAGATCATACATTGTAAGCGACTTCAGACGCTCTGTAGGGAGACATCTGTTATTAAGCTCGCACTTCTTTCCGATCGGAACAGTAAGACGGATATCCTCTTCCTTTGCACCGTCAACGAAAGGTGAATTGATAGTTGTATGTGATGCAAGTGACATAGGAAGAACAGCAGTTGAGTTGTTTGTAAATCTGATATTCTGTTCAAGTCCCTGTTCTGAAAGAGTGAAAGTATATTCAGCGGTGAATTTAACAGGAAGATAGCTGAAAAATTCATCGTTTTCATCATAAACGTATCTTGTCTTTACCCATACACAGTTACTGTCTGCATTATGTTCAACGATTTCAAATGCTCTCTTATGGATAAAGCCGTGAATGTGGTTATTATATGGAAGGCCTTCATTTACAGGAAGATTATAAACTGCGTCTGATGCCTTTAAAACGCCGTTAGCAAAACGATTAGGGAGATAGAGAGTAGGGAGACCCCACACCTCTGCTGACTGTCTGATTGTGTCAGCATCATTCTCGGGATTGAAACGGAAGAATTCCATTCCGTTGTTTGTATCTCTGAGTCTGATAACATTTGAACCGATTTCGTATGCTACCCACGCCTCGTAACCGCCTGCAACAAGCTTAACGCAATTAATTCCGTTGTAACTGAAAAGCTCGGTTGAATTATTCATATTAGTTCATTCCTTCCAAAAAAAGTCGTATGTCTGCGGCGAAAGGTTAATATAACGAAATTTCGCTGAATTATTCATAAAATTACGAACTGAATAATGAGAATAAGGTCTGTATTATTCCCGACAATTATACACAATACAATTATACTTTATTTTTACAGCTTTGTCAAGTAGTGATTAGCAGACTTTTCTGTTAGTATTATTATAAAATTATGTATATCAATAGCACCCGTTTTGTGCATTGTGTACACATCGGCTATAAATCGGCAAGTGTGAAGATTTAATTTTAACTTGACAATCATTAGTTAATATAATATAATATATCATATATTATTTATTCGGAGGACTGGCTAAATGAAGATAAAATCAGAGATGTTCGAAGGTTCTGCAAAAGCTCACAATCAGCACAAGCTGATTTTAACCATAATCTTATTCTATGTGGTTTTTGCGATAATCGCTCTTGCAGAAGGCATAATTCCATATATCATAACGGCTGATGATGTAAAACAGGCAACATCAGAGCTTGACCTTGTAAATTTCGATATGGAAACCATTCAGAAATATATCGAAATTTCAACTGAAATAACAACTACGACAAAGGTTATGATAGTTTCACTTTTCTGCACTGTTTTCGGTACACTTATCAGTATGTTTTACTGCAGATGCGGTGAAATGCGTTCACTTCGCTCAATGGGTGTCACAAAGAAAAAGTGTGTGCCGAGTTATCTTATCGGACTTGGTGTAGGCGCATTGCTTATAACACTGCTTGTTCTTGTTAATGTTGCATGCGGTTCATACAGCATTTCACTTTGCAGAAATATTAATTTCCCGATAATTCTGCTTTTTGCAATGGGATGGTTTGTACAGGGTATGAGTGAAGAATTCATTTTCCGTGGCTATCTTATGAACACTATCGGCGGAAAGTACTCCCCTGCTGTTGCTGTCGGAATAAGTGCCGCAGCATTTTCACTTGCACATATTCAGAATCCCGGATTTAATGCGTATGTATTCTTAAACCTTGCACTTTTCGGCGTGTTTGCCGGACTTTATATGCTGCTCACAGATAATATATGGGGCGCAAGCGCAATTCACTCAATATGGAACTGTTTACAGGGTAATTTCTACGGAATAAGCGTCAGCGGTACAGGTAACTACGACTCAGTTTTCAAGACAGCACAGGCAAGTAAGAACAAGCTCCTTACAGGCGGTGAATTCGGCATTGAAGGCAGTGTTTTCACAACAATTATTCTCGTTGCTGCGTCGGTTATCGTATTTATGATGATTAAGAAAAAGAACAGCGCAGAGACAGCTGCTGCGGAGGCATAAGAATGAAGAAAAAGCGCAGTAAATATCTGCTTGTAACAGGCATTATCCTTATACTTATCACAGCTTTGTATGCGTCATTTATCCTTGTACCTTTATTTTTCACACCACAGAAACCGGAAGGCATAGGAATAATCGGCGGTGCAGACAGCCCTACTGCAATATTCGTATTTTCACAATTCAAATGGTTTTTCATTGCGCCGATTTTAACGCTTTCATGCGGCGTCGGATGTATTGCGGCATATCTGATTATAAACAGGAAATAAACGAAACGCACAGGTTTTTGAGCCTGTGCTGGCTGTCACGCTCACACTCGCTCTGCTCGTTCACTCTGTCCGTCGCAGTAGTCTGCTTTCGCTCGACTTATTAAATGCGGACTTTTAGTGTAGGAGCAAAAATTAATTTCTGACCCCCCAAAAAACAAAAAGCAGTTCCCCTAAAAAAGAGAACTGCTTTATATTTTATACAGACTTATTCTACTCCGCTGTCAACAACAGGCGGTGCAGGCGGATCTGTTACAACAGGTGGTGCAGGCGGATCTGTAACTACAGGAGGCGGTGCCTGTGTAGGCGGTTCTGTAACTACAGGAGGCTGTGTTGCAGGAGCCTCTGTTACCTGTGCCTGTGTTGTGTAAACAGGTACATATGTGTACTGCTGTTCTGTTGTTGAATTATTTGAAGCTGTTGTTGTATAGTTGTAGTAACTGTATGTTGTATAGCTCTGTGTCTTGTCTGAAATATAGTAGATTATAAGCTTTTTGCCGTCCTTGTTGCTGTAGAGTGAACCAGGAGTTACCTTTTCGTCATCAATCTTTATTTCAACGATTGAATCAGGATTTCCGTAGCCGTTCTTTGCCTCCATTAATTCGTAGTTATCCTTAGGGATACCTGCTTTTTCAAGACGGAGCTTATACTGTGCAACTGAAAGTCCTTCAAAGTCAGGGATAAATGCTGAAAGCTTACCCTTGCTTACCTTGACTTCAATTACTGTACCCTGTGAAATTCGTGTGCCTTCTTCAATTTCCTGTTCGTAAATAATATCAATGTCATAGCTGTCATTGTATTCGTAAACAGGATCAAGCTTGAAGTATTCAGACCACTTTTCTGCTGTCTGTTCATAGAAACGTCCGATAAGACTCGGCATTTCAATGTTGTTCATATCAATTGTTGCGTCTTCTTCGATTACATTATCTGAAACTGATGAAGATGTCGGTCTCTTCTTTCTCGGATCTTCTGCCTCCTTGACAGGATTGATTGCAGTATAGATGAATACTCCGAGAAGTGCGAGAATCGCAACGAAAAGCACACCTATAATAATCGGTGCCTTTATCTTGTCGGCTGTGCTTACCCTTTCATAGCGGTAATTCATATCCTCACGTCTTCTGCGCTCAGGTTCACGTCTTCTCTGCTGCGGATTTCTCTGAGGCGGTCTCTGCTGAGGATTTCTTCTCTGCGGAGGGCGCTGTCTCTGAACAGGTCTTCCTGCGGCAATTTCGTTTTCACGTCTTGCACGTTCCTGTTCTTCTCTGAAGATTTCTGCCGCCGCACTTATATCAGTTGTTGCTGTATCATCATCATCTGAAGGCTGTTCAAAAAGCTTTGTTACAAGCTCTGTGATAGTCTGTATTCTGTCCTTGCCTGAAAGATCCATACCCTTCATAATTACGCCTGAAACGTGTGAAGGTATTCTTGAATCAAGAATATACGGCTCATGAAGATCATCGTGCTTTAAACGTGAAACAGAATCAACAGGCATACATCCTGTAAGTGCTCTGTAAAGGAGTGCGCTTATGCCGTAAACATCTGTCCATGTACCCTGTCTGCTGTTACTGCTTGCAGAATACTGCTCAGGTGCGGCATATCCCTTGAAAAGCTCATATTCAAGACCTGCGTTTACAGTTCTTACGGAAGATACTGAAAAACCACAAAGCTTTAATTCGCCCTTGTCATTGATATAAACTGTATCAGGGCTGATAGCACGGTGAATAATTCCTGCATTATGGAGAATGCCGATTGTAGTGAAGAGCGGAGGGAAGATTCTTGAAACCTGATCCCAGCTGAGTTCACCTGCATTTTCCTTGAGATAATCAAGCATCTTGACACCGTCAACGTGCTCGAAAATAGTATATGTTGTGTTGTTTTCAGCAAACATATCTATAACTTCAGGAATATTCGGGTTATCTCTTATTCTTGCGAGAGACTTGTTAAGCTCTGTATATTCAGCCATGAAAGCCTTATACTTTGCAAGGTTGTTGTAGTTTACGCTGATAGCTGAACGGTTGTTTACACGGGTACAGAGATTAATAGGCATATATTCTCTGATTCGGATTTTTCTGCCTGTTGTAATATCCTTACCTGTGTAAGTAGCACCTTCGCCGTTAAAATCAAGAAGAATACCGCATAGGTATTTTTCTCGGAGCAATGTTCCAGGGGTTATATACATTGGATTATTCGGTGTTGATGAATCATAACCGCAGTTCGGACAGACATCAAAATTTTCTTCGAATTCTTCCATACATTTATAGCAATGTTTAAGTTCGCCCAAAGCTCTGCTCCTCCTTTAATCATATTATTTATGTCAATTATTATATATAGATAATATCATAACATACCATTATTATTTTACCAATTATTTCTACAATTGTCAACCTAAAAAATGCGGTTTATTCACTAAATCGCATTTTGTATCAGAATTGTAATAATTGCCCCGACTTTTTTTATACGGTAATAAACTGAGTAGGGGCGGACCCATGTGTCCGCCCGAAAGTATCATTATAACCCAACGGGCGCACACATGGGTGCGCCCCTACTGTTGCTTTTGAGTTTATAAAGATATAAGTCCCTTATCAATCATTTCCTGTGCGGCAAGCATTACGCCAAGTCTTCCGCTTGTAAATGTAATTCCGCCCTGCATCCATACTGCATAAGGTTCTCTTAACGGTGCATCAGCAGAAAGTTCAATTGACGCTCCGCCTGTGAATGCTCCTGCCGCCATGATTACCTTGCTTGTATAACCAGGCATATCCCACGGCTCAGGTACTACATATGAATCAACAGGTGCACCCTTCTGTATTCCACAGCAGAATGCGCAAAGCTTTTCTTCGTCTCCGAGCTTTACTGCTGTGATAATGTCACCCCTTGCATCATCCTTGCGCGGTGAACATTCAAAACCGAGCATTGTGAAAAGTTCACTTGCAAAAATTGATGTCTTTACTGCATTTGCAACTACATCCGGTGCAAAGAAAAGTCCAAGGAGCATTTCTCTGTTCATTCCGAGTGTACAGCCTACTTCCTTGCCCATTCCCACACAGGTAAGACGATATGAACAGAGTTCAACAAGGTCTTTTCTGCCTGCAATATAGCCGCCTGTTCGTGCAATTCCGCCGCCTGCATTCTTGATTAGTGAACCAATGATAATATCGGCACCTACTGATGTGGGTTCTCTTTCTTCAATGAATTCGCCGTAGCAGTTGTCTATCATGATTATAATATCGGGATTGCCAAGCTTTGCCGCCTTAATCATTTTTTCAATGTCTGCTACTGTAAATGCACCACGAAGTGAATACCCCCTTGAACGCTGAATATATGCAATTTTTGCACCCTTTACAGCCTTTGTGATTTCATCAAGCTTTGGTGTGCCGTCTTCGTTAAGGTCTACCTGTCCGTACTCAACACCGAAATCCATAAGTGAGCCGTTTCCCTTTTCACCGCTTAATCCGATAACTTCTTCAAGTGTATCATACGGCTTTCCTGTGATGGAAACCATTTTTTCACCTGTGCGGAGTACACCGAAAAGTGCAACTGAAAGTGCATGTGTACCCGATACGAAATTAAAGCGTACAAGTGCATCTTCTGTGCCGAGTGCCTGTGCGAAAACGCTGTCGATTACATCACGTCCGATATCTGTATAGCCGTAGCCTGTTGATTCGTAAAAGCATGATTCATTTACCTTGTTGTCGGCAAATGCTTTAAGCACCTTTGCACCGTTGTATTCTGCAACTGCATCTGTTCTTGCAAATGCATCCATGCAGTTTTTCTCTGCTGTTTCTGCAATCTCCACAAGCTTTGGAGAAAATTTATATAATTCGTGTATCTTACTGTTCATAGCTTATCCTTTCGGCAAATCAGTCTGAATCACAGATGAAATTTTCAGATTCAAGTCTGCCTTTGCTCTGACTTTCTTTCTTAACGTCTATACGTTCAAGGACTATTTCACGTCCGACTATTTTAAATCCTATTTCTTCATAAAAGCTTACTCTTACATCAAGCGCAAGAAGATATGCTCTTTTTCCGAGTCCGTTGAAAAATTTTGCAAGCCACTTGAGAAATTCTCTTGCATATCCGCGTCCCCTTGCGGCAGATGTTGTTGCTACCTGTCCGATAAGAACAGTATGACCAATATCAAAAACCGCTGACGCTGTTGTGGAATTGCGGTATGTAAACACCTTGCTGATACCATGTCTGCATCGGTGAGATGTATCCGTATACCATAATGAGAAATCAGAAATATTCGGAAAGCCTTCACTCAGAATCTGATATACATCGGGCAAATCGGGATTGAAATCAACGTATTCTTCGATTGATTCAAGCGGAGTTTCATCGGGAATAAGCTCGAAAATCGTTCTGTTAAGACGCTGATAGCGGTCGTTCATCTTTATGCCTTCGATTATATGTCTGTCACCTTCAACACGGAAAGGCACGTTCATATTTATGAAAAGCTCTATTTCTTCACTCGGTTCAAGACAGCCGTCTGTACAGATAATGAGTGTAGAATTTATAATGAACATATAGCCTGTTCCTGTTTCGTCTTCTATCTTGTAGAAACGGCAGAATTTATAGTTCGGACCATAGGCTCTCATATACGAAAGCATTTTCTTGCCCGAAAGAGTCTTGTTCAGCAGTTTGCTGTCAAGCTCATCTTCGTGTACAATGAGTTTAATCATAATACGGCAATCCTTTCAGCAAGAATTTTCACTAATCTGCGTGAATTGTCAAGGTCTTCCGACTTTATTACAGATGATGCTGAATGCAGATATCTGCACGGAAGTGATACAGCAATTGTGCGAACACCCTTTCCGCTTATGTGTATAGCACCCGAATCATTTCCGCCTGCAATCATCGTTTTTGTCTGACACGGAATTCCGTTTTCCTTTGCGATATCAAATGCAAGGCGGTAAAGCTCCTTGTCATAGATAGTACTTCTGTCCATGAAAGATACAACAGGACCTTTTCCCTGTTCGCAAACTCTCTTTGCTCCGCCTGCGCCGTCTATGTCTGCGGCTGTTGTTGATTCAAGCACAACTGCAAAATCGGGCGCAACTGAAAATGCTGACGCTCTTGCACCACGAAGTCCGACTTCTTCCTGTACATTGAATACAAACCATGTATCATATTCAATTTCACCGCATATCATTTCAACCATCATTGCACAGCCTGCTCTGTCATCAAGTGCCTTTGACTTGATATGGTTTCCGCCGTAGCTTTCATAATCCGAAACAAAATAAGCGCAGTCACCAAGGTCAATGTATTTTTCAGCATCTTCTTTGTTTTCAGCACCGATATCAATGTATAATCCGCTGATTTCGGGAGCCTTTTCACGCTGTTCCTTTGAAAGATTATGTACGGCTGTTGAACCTACAACACCATTGTATACCTTTCCTGTGCGGTAGTTTTTAACAGTAACCTGTCTGCCGATTACAACAGATGCATCAATGCCGCCTACTGTCTCAAAAGCAAGTGTGCCGTCTGAACGTACAGCTGTTACAATAAAGCCGACTTCATCCATATGCGCACATATCATCAGCTTGTTTTTCGGAGTCTTTCTGCCCTTCTTAAAGCATATGAGATTTCCGAGATTATCTGTTCTGTATTCGCATTTATCCTTTATTTTATCTATGATAAATTCTCTTACGTCTGTTTCATCACCCGAAACACCATTTATGAGACAAAGTTCTCTGAGAAGTCCGTTCATGTTTAAGCCTCCTTTATGAATTCCGCAAGAAGTCTGCCTGTGAGTTCAATATCCTTAAGGTCAATTACCTCAACAGGTGTATGCATATTTCTGAGCGGAACAGAAACTGTACATGACTTTGTACCGCCGTGACTAACTGAATATCTGTCTGCATTTGTTGATGTAAGAGAATGCATAATCTCTGTCTGATACGGAATATCAGCCTTTTTCGCTGTGTCAAGAAGTGCCTGTGAAAGCTGTCTGTCGAGTGTAGGTGAAATGCCTATCATTGCACCCTTTCCGAGATAACCACAGCTTTGCTCGTCTTCGCCTATTGCATATGCAAAGCTTACGTCAACAGCAATAGCATAGTCGGGATTTACTGTAAATGCACCGATTTCAGCACCACGTTCACCGACTTCCTCCTGTGTTGAAAAGATAACTGTTACATTGTATGCAGTTTTACTGTTTCCGAGAAGGTCAAGTGTGTAAAGAATTGCCGCAACGCCACAGCGGTCATCGAGTGCGCCGCCTGTAATACGTTCACCTAAAAGTTCACGGCATTTTACATCAAATGTAATAGTGTCACCGAGTGAAACGATTTCGTCAAGCTCTTCCTTTGAATATCCTGTGTCAACTGCGGCATCGTCAAATGAAAGAACACTGCCGCTTCCGCTTGAAAGATGCGGCGGCACAGAACAGATTACACCCTTTATATCACGTTTTCCGTGAACCACAACAGGCTGTGCAGGGAGAAGACGGCGGTCAATTCCGCCTACATTTCCTAATTTGATAAAGCCTTCATCTGTTACTGAAGTCACAACAAAACCAATCTGGTCAATGTGTGCATCAAGTACAAGACGTGGCAGCTTTTCATCATATTCTCCGAAATTTCCGATAACATTTCCGTTTACAATCTTTGCATCGGGACAGTATTCCTTCAGCATTCCGAGAGCAAGTTCTGCGGCAGGAGTTTCACTGCCCGATGCACCGCAGACCTCTGACAGTGATATCACTGTGCTTTTGATATCCATAGTGAATTATCCTTTCATTACGGGAACATTTCTTCTGTCGGCTCCCGTTTATACTGCATAGCTGTTTCTTCACCGAAAAAAAGAGCGAAAGCTGAATTATTCTCAATGAGTTTCAGCTTTTTCTCTTTTGTCAGTGCCTTTATTCTGTACTCAAGCTTTGACGCAAGACTTCTGTTTTCGGTACTCCACAGAGCGACAAGCTTTTCAGCCTTGTGAGAGCGTGTAAACCTTGCACCCTTTCCGCTCTGCTGTGAGTGTTCCCGAAATCTCCGCTGTACATCGGTGGTAATGCCCGTGTAGAGCAAATCACCGTGACAGCGGAGAATATACACAAAGTACATTTTTTATTTCTGCTTGATACGGAAAGCGCTGTTTCTCATCTGACTTGCGTCAAATCCCTTAGGCTTGCGGTCTTCACGCTTTCTGTTATTATTATTGTTTCTTCTCTGATTATTATTCTTCTGCTGTTCCTTGTTTTCTTCTTCGTCATTAAGGCGCATTGTAAGAGAAATACGGTTTCTCTTTACATCAACCTCAAGTACACGAACCTTAACAATTTCGCCTACCTTTACAGCCTCAAGCGGATGCTTGATGTAACGGCTGCAAATCTGTGAGATATGAACAAGTCCGTCTTCGTGAACACCGATATCAACGAAACATCCGAAATCGATGATATTGCGGACAGTACCCACAAGCTCCATGCCCGGTTTAAGGTCCTTGATTTCCATAATATCGCCGCTTCTCATAAGCGGAGGAGGGAGCTCGTCACGAAGGTCACGTCCCGGTTTTTTAAGTTCGCCGATGATATCTGTAAGTGTAGGTACACCGATACCGAGAGTTTTGCTGATATTCTCAATTCCGAGAGACTCAGCCTTTTCATTTATAGTTTCAGCACCGCCGTTTGAAATATCTGCAATTGTAAATCCGCACTCTGTAAGGAGTGATGATGCAGCCGCATAGCTTTCAGGGTGTACTGCTGTATTGTCAAGCGGATTTTTTCCGTCACGAACTCTTAAAAAGCCTGCACACTGTTCAAATGCCTTTTTGCCGAGCTTAGGCACTTTAAGGAGTTCCTTACGGTCTGTGAATCTGCCGTTTTCTTCTCTGTATGCAACAATATTCTTTGCAACTGCTGAGTTGATACCTGAGATGTATGAGAGAAGTGCGTGTGATGCTGTATTAAGGTCAACACCTACTGAGTTTACGCAGTCTTCAACAACACCGCCGAGAGCCTCGCTCATTCTTGCCTGCGGCATATCGTGCTGATACTGTCCTACACCGATAGCCTTAGGATCAATCTTTACAAGTTCAGCAAGCGGATCCTGTAAACGTCTTGCAATAGAAATAGCGCCTCTGATTGAAACGTCATACTCAGGGAATTCCTCTGCGGCAAGCTTTGATGCTGAATAAACAGATGCTCCTGCCTCGTTTACTACCATGTAGCTTACATCCTTCTGAACTTCCTTGATAATATCAGCAGTAAAGCTTTCAGTTTCTCTTGATGCAGTACCGTTACCGATTGAAATAGCGTTTACATCATATTTGTTGATAAACTGCTTAACCTTTTCCTTAGCAGACTGAACTGCACCTGCTGAACCTACAGGATAGATAATAGCTGTGTCGAGAACCTTGCCTGTACCGTCGATTACAGCAGTTTTACAGCCGTGTGCATAACCCGGGTCAAGACCGAGAACAACACTGCTCTTAACAGGCGGCTGTAAAAGCATCTGACGGAGATTTGCGGCGAAAACCTTGATTGATTCCTCAGCCGCCTTAGCTGTCATTTCTGAACGGATTTCACGCTCGATTGACGGGAAAATAAGTCTCTTGTAGCTGTCTGCGGCGGCATTTCTTACGATTTCACCGCATGCATTGTTTGCCTTTATATATTTGCCGAAAATAACATCAGTTGCCATTGTTTCGTCAACGCTTACAGAGATTTTAAGGAAATTCTCCTTTTCACCTCTGTCCATTGCAAGAACACGGTGATTTGCAACCTTAGGAATCGGCTCTGAAAAATCGTAGTAATTTGTATAAACACTTTCAGCCTCAGGGTCAGATGCCTTTGAAACGATTTCGCCCTTTTCGCCTGTAAGTGTACGGAGTTTCTTTCTTATATCGGCATCGTCTGAAATATCCTCAGCGATAATATCCATTGCACCCTGAATTGCTGTCTGAACGTCAGGAACGTTCTTTTCTTCATTAACGAAAGCCTCAGCCTCTTTCTCAGGTTCTGTGCCGTTTTCCTGAGCAAGAATGATAACAGCAAGCGGTTCAAGACCATTTTCTCTTGCAATGCTTGCACGGGTACGTCTCTTAGGCTTGAACGGACGGTAAATATCCTCAACCTCAACGAGTGTAGTAGCCGCACTGATAGCGAGTTCAATCTCAGGAGTCATTTTTTCCTGTTCTGTGATTGAATTTGTGATTTCAGCCTTACGCTTTTCGAGATTTCTGAGATACATAAGTCTGTCGTAAAGTTCACGGAGAATCTGGTCATCAAGAGAACCTGTGAGTTCCTTACGGTAACGTGCAATAAACGGGATAGTCTTATCGTCATCGATAAGCGCAACTGTATTGTCAACCTGTTCCTGTTTTAAGCCGAATTCTGCGGCAAGAGTTTTATTAATATCCATTTTATTGTCCTTTCTTTGCTTGTAAACTGATTTTAGTGATACATATATAATTATATCATATCCGAAATAATAAATCAAGTGCAGATGTTGTGGATT
>JAKSQU010000055.1 GCA_024403965.1 Ruminococcus sp. | reverse complement strand
CCCAAGCCCCCTTCCTAAAACTTTCTGCGTTAAATTTTAAAAGGCTATACCGCCAAACCAAGTAATTACAAACTTTCAAGTAATCTGGTGGCGGTATAGCCTTTTAAAATTTTAATTACAAAAGTCTTTGGAAAGGGGTGTGGGGAAGAACCTTTCTTCAGAAAGGTTTGCCCCACATAAGACCCCGAAAGACTTAACTTTACTTTTCAAGTGTGCCGTGGGAGAGAGATTTGAGATATGCGTTTATAAAGCCGTCGATATCGCCGTCCATAACAGCCTGGATGTTACCATTTTCAAAGCCTGTGCGGTGGTCTTTAGCGAGTGTGTAAGGCATAAATACATAAGAACGAATCTGTGAGCCCCATGCAATCTGGTTCTGAACGCCCTTGATATCTTCGATTTTTTCAAGGTGTTCTCTTTCCTTGATTTCGATGAGCTTTGAACGGAGCATTTTCATAGCGTAGTCCTTGTTCTGATACTGTGAACGCTGTGTCTGACATGAAACTACGATACCTGTAGGCTTATGGATAAGACGTACAGCAGAGCTTGTTTTATTAACCTTCTGTCCGCCTGCACCGCTTGAACGGTAAACTTCCATTTCGATATCTTCCGGACGGATATCAACTTCAATTGAATCGTCAATTTCCGGCATAACTTCAAGTGCGGCAAATGAAGTATGTCTTCTGCCTGATGCATCGAATGGTGAAATACGGACAAGTCTGTGAACACCTGATTCTGACTTCATGTATCCGTAAGCATTGTCACCTTCGATAAGAATAGATGCAGATTTCATACCTGCGTCATCACCGTCAAGGTAGTCAAGAAGTTCAACCTTGAAATCGTGACGCTCTGCCCATCTGTTGTACATACGGTAAAGCATTTCAGCCCAGTCCTGCGCCTCTGTACCGCCTGCACCTGCATGGAATGTAAGAATAGCATTAGCGTTATCGTATTCGCCTGTGAGAAGTGTTGAAAGCTTTTCATCTTCGAGCTTTGTTTTGAAAGCATCTGATTCAGCCTTTATTTCGTCGATATCGCTCTCATCGTCAGCCTCGATTGAAAGCTCGATAAGTGTAATAATATCTTCAAGGCTATCATTAAGCTGATTGAATTTTTCAATTTTTCTTTCAAGAGATTTCTGTTCCTTGAGCACCTTCTGAGAATTTTCAAGGTCATCCCAGAAACCGTCCTTTGCTGTTTCTTCGCCAAGTTCAGCTACTCTTTCCTTAGCAGCTTTTATATTCAGAACATCTGCAAGCTCTGTCATTTCCTTGCGGTAGCCTGTCATTTCAACTCTGAGTTCATCAAGAATAATCATAAACTACAATCCTTTCGTACATAGATATAATTAGTATATCATAATTATTCCCAACTTGCAATACCTTGCCGAAAAAATCTGTGTAAAGACCAAAACAAGACGAATTTTCCGTAGTTTGTGTTATATTATTACTATAAACTCGATAGAAAATCAGTCTTCCCTTACGGTAAGTTCGAGTTCATATAAACCGCAGTTGAGATTATATTCTCCGTTTGGTTTTATTTCGGTGCATAACATCTGAATACCTGTTTCAATGTCAACATGAACAGTAAAGCTGTTTACACCGAATGTACCTTCAAGCACAGCACAGGTACGTCCAAGATATTCGGTAATTCCGACAATATCCCACTTGCTGAAATCACAAAGTCTTGAATTCACATATTCCTGTGGAAAAATAATGTTTGAAGACATATCGAGATTTGTCCAGTCTGTTCTACTCTCGGCAAAGCTTTCACCATTATATATATAATATCTGTAATTGTCTTTCGGACATATATCATATGTAGGAGTATTACGGAAACAATAAACCATATTGCCGTCCGGATTTAATCTTTCTTCCGGCGGCATATCCTTATAATAAATATCTTCTGAGTAAAAATCGGGATCTATGGTACTCCATCTTTTATCTGTTGCTGTCTGTTCGGGAATATTAGTTGTAAATTCAGTTATACTTGTATCATACCACGCCTTACCTGACGCAGCGTCATAGTAATCAATACTATTTGCCATCATATGATAGATATAGCTTTTATTTGTAAGGTCTGAAATATTATCAGCGTCAGCAGAAAGCAGTTTTTCCATATAAATCGCACGATTTACGCCTATTCTGTTGTACACATCATGTTCATAGCAATATTCGGGATTTAATCTTATAAATTCATCCTCAATAACAGGTATATAGTCTAAATGCAGTTCAAGTTCACGATATATCTTTTCTTCTGTTTCAGTAACAGGCGGAATTGTTTCAGATGTTGTTTCTTCCGCATCAGTTTCAGATGTTTCTTCGGTAAATTCATCGGCAAACTCATTCTGCTGATTTTCATGACCTTTTAAAGCTAAAATACCGCCTGTGCATACAGCAGAAACAAGAATAAGCGCAGACGCATACGAAAGAACTCTGCGCCATAAAATTCTGTGTTTTTTTTCAGCGCTGACAACTGAAAGTTCGTAATTCAAATCATCAGAGAAAGAATTACCATACTTTTTTTCTGTCATTTTCCACACTTTTTCCGCAGATGAATTTTCACGGCACAAATCAGAAAGCTGTTCAAGTAATTCGCCGTCTGCATTTTCAAGAATACTCAAATCAAGTTTTTTCATAGCAAATACTCCTTTGGTGAAATTCCGTTCAGAGTTAATAATTCTCTGATTTTGACAAGTGCCCGACTTTGTCTTTTTCTGACAGCATCAGCTTTAATTCCGAGCATTTCTGAAATTTCCTTTGATGATTTATTGTAATAGAATTTCTGCATAATAATCACAGAATCGGGTTCGCCGAGCGAAATAATAATCTGCAAAAGCATTTTCTGTATCTCACGTTTTTCCGAGTCTGACTCAATATCGGATTCATCGGAAATATCGAAAGCATTGCCGTCATCGAGCGAAACAGTCCTTTGATTTTTTCCTGTTATACTGCTGAACATATCGGCGGATTTATTCCTTGCAATTCCGTAAAGCAGACTTTTTATATTACCGCAGACCTTACCGCTGTCGAGAAACCGAAACAAATCGACAAACACATCACTTACGCAGTCTTCAATATCTTCTTTTTTCGCACAGCATCTGAGTCTGTTGAAAACGACGGCATAGACATACTTGTAATATTTATCGAAAATCTGTCTGTAGCTGTCATTCTGTTTCATTTCATCACCCCTTTATAATATAAGTCTGTTTTACATATTGATTTGTGACATAATTTCTGTAAACAGTATATCACAAGTTTTTACATGGAAAATATTTTTGAATCTGTAGGAGCAGACCCATGTGTCTGCCCGATTTATGCATTATACCACAACGGGCGCACAAATGGGTGCGCCGCATTCTTCTTTTTTCTTTTTTCTATTCTTTTTCTTCTGCGCAAAATGAAAACAGCCGTCTCTTGCGAAACGGCTGTCTGTATTAACTATTATTTCTTAGCCTTCTGCTTGCCCTTCCACCATGACCATGTTACTGGTGCAACAAAGAGTGATGAGAAAGTACCTGAGATAAGACCGAACATAAGCGGTACTGAGAAACTGAGAAGTGAATCATATCCCTTTACAAATACTACGATTGTTACGATAAGCATTGTACCGATTGTAGTAATTGAAGTTCTGATTGATCTTGTAAGTGACTGTGTACAGCTTACATTGATAAGCTCATTAAGTGATGCCTTTGGCATGAGCTTGCGGTTTTCTCTGATTCTGTCGTAAATAACGATTGTATTGTTGATAGAATAACCGAGAATTGTAAGTACTACTGCAACGATATTTGAGTTGAATTCAAAACCAAATTCGATTGTTGCTGTAAGTGCTACGAGAATATCAAAGCAAAGTGCAAATACTGAGCATACACCGGCAGACCAACCACCGATATTTGTGAATCTGATTGCAATGTAGATGATTACTACGAATGCTGCAAAGAGAACTGCAATAAAGCACTTTAAGAGCATTTCACGTCCTGATGACGGGCTTACGTCATTTGAATCGTAAATCTCAAGCTCATTTTCTGCATACTTTTCATTAAGAGCATTTGTGAGTTCAACCTGTCTGTCAGCTGTAAGTCCTTCTTCTGATGTGAAAGAAATTGTAATCTGCTTACCGCCTGCATCAAGGTTTTCACCTGTTCTGATTAATACAGAATCATTGATGATACCTTCAACAGTTGACTTGACATCATTTGAATCAAGTTCGCCCTGATATGAATAAGTAATGAGTGTACCGCCCTTGAATTCAATTGCAAGGTGTACTCCTCTGATGACGATTCCTGCAATAAAAATTACGAAAACTGCGATGAGAACACCGAGTATCATTTTCTTCTTTGAACAGAAATTGTATACCTTTTCAGGAAGTGTTGCTGTATTCTGAGTTGTCTTCTTACTCATTTCTCATCACCTCCGTAAAGCTTTCTGTTTCTGAAGCACTTGAACTTTGAAAGTGATGTAACCATAAGTCTTGATGCAAATACACCGAAGATAAAGTTGCAGACAACACCTACGAGAAGTGTAAAGCCGAATGAGTAAACAACACCTTCAGCAGTAGCGCCGAATGCGAAGAAGATTGTCTTGTTGAGTATCTTTGAGAAGAAGCTGTCAGGAACACCGAATGCACCCATAAGAATTACAGCAATGATAACGTTTGTGATGTTACCGTCAAGGATAGCTGAGAATGCTCTCTTGTAAGCAATCTTGATAGCTGCGTCGAGTGATTTGCCTGTTTTGATTTCTTCCTTGATACGCTCGCCTGTAATAATGTTAGCATCAACACCCATACCTACAGCAAGGATAATACCTGCGATACCGGGAATTGTAAGTGTTGAACCATTCATAAAGCTGAACCATCCTGTGATAGCAGCGAGTGAACCCGCAATCTGTCCGATAAGAGCAATTACAGCTACAAAACCGGGGAGTCTGTAAAGTATCATCATGTAAATTGCAATGAATACAAATGCAATTGCAGCTGCAAGAAGAATTGCGTCAAGTGAACCTTCACCCATTGTAGGTGAAATTGTCTTAAAGCTCTTTGTTTCCATCTTGAATGGAAGTGCACCTGAGTTGATCTGATCAGCAAGTCTCTTTGCAGAATCCTGATCAAATGAACCGGAGATTGTAGCACGTCCGCCTGTAATAGTATTCTTTACAGTAGGAGCTGAAATCATTGTGTTATCCATCCAGATTGAAATTGGTGTTGATGAACCTGCAAGCTCGCCTGTTGCTTCTGCAAACTTTGATGAACCCTCTGAATTGAGTTCAAGAGCAACTACATATTCATATTCACCGTTTTCATCAGGAATATACTGTGCCTGAGCTGATGCAACATCATCACCCTTGAGAACGAGTTCGCCTGTAGGAATGATATTGCCGTCTTCGTCTGTGTCTGAATCTGTACCCTTTCTGAATGTAAGCTCTGCCATTTCACCGAGTTCCTTAACGGCTGCCTCAGGGTTGAAGTCGCTTTCGCCTACCTGCCATGGAAAACGTACGATAATTCTGTCACTCTTCTCATCGCTGTAAACCTCGTTATCTGTAATACCAAGAGAAGTAAGTCTTGTCTTGATAATAGCAGTAGCAGCGTCAAGCTGATCCGTATTGGCATCATAATCGCCTGCCGGAGCAAATGTAACGTCAACACCGCCCTTGATATCAATACCAAGTCGGATATCGTCAACGCCCTTGACGTATGTGTCTGTTCTGTCGGCATAGAGCTTGTCAACACCGAGAACTGAGGTTATTGTAAACAGCAAAATAAGGATAGTGACAATGAAAAAAGTTGATTTGCCTGTCTTTTTCACAGTCATGCCTCCTAAATCTCCGAACCTTATCCGATAAAAACACGGCAATCGGTTCTGTTATTATCTGTCTGTCTGACAATTATTAATATTGTACTATAAAATTGCTGAAAAGTCAAGCAATTCAGCAATTCAACAGTTCATTTCAAGATTATGCACAATTAAACATACTATCAGTAATGCATAATGCATAATCAATATTTAAAATGCTTTTGTGATACCTTCAGACGATTCATTGCTCTGTTGAGAGCCGCCTGTGTCTGATAGTATTCCTTAATGCTCTGTTTCTGACGGAGCATTTCTCTTGCTCTTTCCCTTGCCTCTTCGGCACGTTTAATGTCGATTTCTTCGGGAAGTTCACATGTTTCAGCAAGAATAATCGAGCTTTCAGGCATTACCTCAATAAAGCCCTCAGAAATTGCGGCATATTTCCACTCACCGTCAACGAGATATTTAAGCTCGCCTGTCGGCAGACAGGTTACAAGCGGTTCGTGACCTGCCATAATTCCGAGAAGACCGTCTATCGCAGTAACAACAAGGTGCTCAACCTCGCCCTGAAAGAAAACTCTGTCAGTAGCAATTATTTCGAGATGAAAGGTCTTAGCCATTCAGAGCCGCCCCCTTATCATTCACCGTCTTTAATCTGACGAGCCTTTGCAAGAACATCATCAATTGTACCTGCCATAAGGAATGCAGATTCAGGATATTTATCCATATCACCGTCGATAATAGCCTTAAAGCCTTCGATTGTATCCTTAAGCGGAACATATTTGCCCTTTAAGCCTGTGAAAGTTTCAGCAACATTGAAAGGCTGTGAAAGGAATTTCTGAATTTTTCTTGCACGGTAAACAGCAAGCTTATCCTCTTCATCAAGCTCCTCCATACCGAGAATTGCGATAATATCCTGCAATTCCTTGTATTTCTGAAGTAATTCCTGAGTACGTCTTGCAACTGTATAGTGTTCATCACCTACAATTTCAGGCTCAAGAATTCTTGAATTTGATTCAAGCGGGTCAACCGCAGGGTAAATACCCTGTTCAACTATCTTTCTTGAAAGAACGGTAGTTGCGTCAAGGTGAGCAAATGTAATTGCAGGAGCAGGGTCAGTAAGGTCATCAGCAGGTACATAAACAGCCTGAACTGATGTAATTGAACCGTTTCTTGTAGATGTGATACGCTCCTGTAATTCGCCTACTTCAGTAGCAAGAGTAGGCTGATATCCAACCGCTGACGGCATACGTCCGAGAAGTGCTGAAACCTCTGAACCTGCCTGAACATAACGGAAGATGTTGTCAATAAAGAGAAGAACGTCCTTATGCTCTCTGTCTCTGAAATATTCAGCCATTGTAAGACCTGTCTGAGCAACTCTCATACGTGATCCCGGCGGTTCATTCATCTGACCGAAAACAAGTGCAGTTTTAGCAATAACGCCTGATTCCTGCATTTCGTTCCAAAGGTCATTACCTTCTCTTGAACGCTCACCTACACCTGTGAATATTGAATATCCGCCGTGTTCGGTAGCGATATTTCTGATAAGCTCCTGAATAAGAACTGTCTTACCAACGCCTGCACCGCCGAAAAGACCGATTTTACCGCCCTTAGCGTAAGGTGCGATAAGGTCAATTACCTTGATGCCTGTTTCAAGAACCTCTACAACAGGGCTCTGCTCCTGAAATGACGGAGCCTTTCTGTGAATCTCCCAGAATTCCTCGTTTCCGACCTCGCCCTGCTTGTCGATAGGCTCGCCGAGAACGTTGAACATACGTCCGAGAGTTTTTTCGCCGACAGGCACCTTAATGCATGAACCTGTGGCTGTAACTTCCATATTTTTGCTGAGTCCCTCACTTGCGGCAAGCATGATACAGCGTACAGTATGGTTTCCCATATGCTGTGCTACCTCCATAACACGCTTTCTGCCGTCAACCTCAACTGTAAGAGCGTCCCTTATCATCGGGAGCTTACCTGTGAACTCAACGTCTATAACAGGCCCTATAACCTGTGTTATCCTGCCTTTATCCATTGATTTCTCCTTTATTCATCATCAAGGCTGTTTGCTCCGCTGACTACCTCGGTGATTTCCTGTGTGATAGCCGCCTGTCTTGCTCTGTTATACATAAGTGAAAGGTCTTTTATCATATCCTTTGCACTGTTTGTAGCAGAATCCATAGCTGTCATTCTTGACTGCTGTTCACAGCAGAAAGCCTCGACCATTGCACCGTAAATAATACCCTTTGCGTACTGCGGAATGAGATATCCCATAACCTCCTCAGGAGACGGCATGAATGATGCCTTAGGGAGTTTTTTCATCGAGCCGTCGGACGCTTTGCCGAAATGCTTTCTTTCAAACGGAAGAAGTCTGAGAGTTTTTGTTTCCTGCTGACTTGAATTTATCATGTCTGTATAGATAAGATAAATCTCGTCAAGCTCACCATTCTCAAACTTATCAACCACCATATCAGCTATTTCGCCTGCTCTGTAGAGTGTAGGATTCTGCGTTGTATAGAGAAATTCACCATCAACAGACGGCTTGTTTCCGCCTGCTGAACGTCTCTGAAAATACATTCTTCCCACCTGTCCGATAACGAAAAGGTAGCAGTTTTCAGGATTTCCCGCATCTGCAAGAGCCTGTTCGGTATATTTCATGATATTGTGATTATAGCTTCCGCAGAGTCCCTTGTCGGCTGTGATTACAATATAGCCTTTTTTACGCATTTCAGACGGAATATCCTGTCTTCTGTCGAAGAATTTCTGACGTGTATGCGGAGTATGCTCCAGTACGCTGTCGATAGTTGTCTGAAGCTTATAGAAATAAGGCTCTGTTGCCTCAAGTGATTTCCTTGCCTTTTTAAGCTTTGAGGAAGACATGAGGTACATAGCATTTGTAATTTTCAGTATCTGCTGAATACTTGCGATTCTCTCACGAATCTCTCTCATATTGGGCATAATGTCACCCCTTATTCCTCAAATGCGGTAAGTATTCTCTCAATACGCTCCGCAAGGTCATCCGTAAGGACTCTTTTATCTTCAAGCTCAGCGATAATATCCTGACCATATGATTTTACATAAGTCATAAGGTCATTTCTGTATTCACGGAGTTCCTTAGGATTAATGCCCTTGAAAAATCCGTGCTGTGCCGCATAAAGCAGAATAACCTGTTCATAATGCGGAAGCGGATTGTATAAAGGCTGTTTGAGAAGTTCAGTAAGCATATGACCATGATCAAGGAGCTCCTTTGTATTCTGGTCAAGCTCTGATGAGAACTGTGTGAAAATCTCCATTTCCTTGAACTGTGCAAGGTCGATACGAAGATTTCCTGCCGCCTTTTTCATAGCCTTTGTCTGTGCCGCACCGCCAACTCGTGATACTGAAAGACCATAGTTTACCGCAGGTCTTAAACCTGAGTTGAAAAGCTCACTTTCAAGGAATATCTGACCATCTGTGATTGAAATTACGTTTGTAGGGATATATGCTGAAATATCACCTGCAAGTGTTTCAATTACAGGAAGTGCAGTGATTGAGCCGCCGCCGTGCTCGTCATCAAGATGGCTTGAACGCTCAAGAAGTCTTGAATGGAGATAGAAAACGTCACCCGGATAAGCCTCACGTCCCGGTGGTCTGTGAAGAAGAAGTGACATTGCACGGTAAGCAACAGCGTGCTTTGAAAGATCATCATAAACGATGAGAACATCCTTGCCCTTTTCCATGAAATACTCAGCCATAGCTGTACCTGAGTAAGGGGCAATATACTGGAATGGTGCCGGGTCACTTGCAGATGCCGCAACAACTACAGAATAATCCATTGCATCATATTTTCTGAGAGTGTTTACAACCTGTGAAACAGTTGAAGATTTCTGACCTATTGCAACATAGATACAGATAACGTCCTGTCCCTTCTGATTGATGATTGTATCGACAGCGATAGAAGTTTTACCTGTCTGTCTGTCACCGATGATAAGCTCACGCTGTCCGCGTCCTATAGGGAACATTGAGTCGATAGCGAGAATACCTGTCTGCAAAGGTGTATTTACAGATTTTCTGTCGATTACACCCGGAGCCTCACGCTCGATAGCATAGTAATCATCAGCCTCGATTTCGCCGAGTCCGTCAATAGGTGCGCCGAGAGCATCAACAACTCTTCCGAGAAGAGCATCACTTACGCCCACACCTGCACGCTTATGTGTACGGACAACAGATGAACCCTCTGTAAGACCATGGTCATCACCAAGAAGAACAACACCTACGGATTTTTCTTCGAGATTCTGAACAATACCTCTGATACCTGTTTCAAATTCAACAAGTTCGCCGTACATTACAGAGCCGAGTCCGTGAACTCTTGCGATACCGTCACCAAGACGGATAACGTGACCTGTTTCAGTAGCCGCAACCTTGGTATCAAAGTCCTCAACCTCTGTTTTGAGAACAGAAATGATATCAGATGCCTTCTTAGGCTTTTCGCCCGATACAGACTGTTCAGCAAATTCATTCGCTTTTGTGCGGAGCTTTTCCTTCATAAGACGAAGGCTTGTACGGTAGCTCTTATCGTACTCAACATCTCCTGCTGTAAGAATGAAACCGCCGATAATATCGGGGTCATGGCGATATTCAATATCAACATCATCTCTGATGAATTTTTCAGTAATAAATTTTCTTAAATCAGCCTGCTGTGACTCTGTAAGCGGAGTTACATAGCGGACAACAGCCTTGATACTGCCCTGTTTTTCGACGAGAACATCATCATAGTCACCGAAAATTTCAGCAAGCTGATCAACAGCATTGTCCTTTACAGCTGTCATTATGAATTTATGAAGACTTTCGGGAAAGAGTTTTTCTATGATATTTCTTTTTTCATTTGAAGTTACAAGCGGATTTCCGAGAGTATCTGAAACATCCTTTAAGTCAGACAGCATTTTTCTTGCATCGTCTGCATCTTCCCTTGATATGTCAAGGCGGACAAGCTCCTTTATGTACTCTTTGCTGAGATCACTCATTTATTGCCGCCCTCCTCTTCTGAAAGAAACTCGTCAACAAGACGGCGGTTCTTTTCGTCATCAACATTTGCGCCGATGATTTTTGATGCAGCCTCAATAGCAAGGTCAGTAATCTGAGTCTGAGCCTGTCTGAGCACTCTTTTGCGCTCATTTTCGATAGCCTTGTCAGCATCAGCAACAATCTTGTCAGCCTCTTCCTGTGACTTTTTGAGAATTACAGCCTTTTCAGCCTCAGCAGTTTCGTGAGCCTGTGCAATAATTTTGTCAGCCTCAGCCTTTGCATCACTGATAGAGTCAGCATACTGCTGTTTAAGTTCCTCTGCCTCAGCCTTAGCCTTTTCAGCAGACTCGATATCTTCCTTTATTGAACGTGTACGGTCGTCCATAATTTTGTTAATAGGCTTGAAAAGGAAAATTCTGAGAAGTATGTATAAAATGATGAGGTTTACAGCTGTCCATATAAAATTCCAGATGTTAACGTCAAGCATGGTGCCTTTTAATGCATCCATCATGTTACGTTCCCCCTCCTTTCAGATATTTTATTTAAGCAGGAATATAATGAGAATAGCGATAACGAAACCGTAGATAGCTGTTGCCTCTGCGAGCGCACATCCGAGAAGAAGTGCCTTGTTTATATCGCCCTTTGCCTCCGGCTGTCTTGCGATTGCCTCAGCCGCTTTTGATGTTGCCACACCTATACCTACTCCGGCACCTGCACCTGTAAGAACTGCAACTGCCGCACCGAGTGCGATTGATCCCATAATAGTATACCTCCGTAAGATTATTTAAGTAAGAATATAATAAGAATAGCGATAACAAAGCCGTAGATAGCTGTTGCCTCTGCGAGCGCACATCCGAGAAGAAGTGCCTTGTTTATATCGCCCTTTGCCTCCGGCTGTCTTGCGATTGCCTCAGCCGCTTTTGATGTTGCCACACCTATACCTACTCCGGCACCTGCACCTGTAAGAACTGCAACTGCCGCACCGAGTGCGATTGATCCCATAATATTATCCTCCTTTAGGCAATACCGCATAATTAATGTGCGGGTATTGCGAAGTAAATTTTTTTGTCAGAGTGCATAAAAACGACGCAGGAATGCTGTCGTACCCCAAGGGCACTTCCTTTGGGCGCATTACAAGGAGTTTTTGTGTACTGTGACGGAAAAAGTTCAAGCAAGACACGCACATAGCCGTCAGGCGGTAATTGTGCGGTGTTGCCTTTAATTAGTCCTCTTCACCCATAGCCTCAGCCATGAAAAGTGATGTAAGGAATACAAAAACATATGCCTGTATACAGCCGTCAAAAATATCGAAATAAAAGCTGAGAACAAGCGGAATACCTACAGGTATAACCATCTTGATAAGCTCCATAACGACAAAAGCACCGAGAACATTTCCGAAAAGTCGCATACAAAGTGAAAGCGGTTTGATAACCACTTCAAGAATATTCATCGGGAGCATAAGCGGCATAGGCTCAACAAAGCTGTGTACCCATCCCTTAACGCCTCTTTCCTTCATTCCGCATATCTGAATAAGCGAAATTGCGAAAACAGCAAGAGTAGCTGTAACACCGAAATCCTTTGTAGGCGGTCTTAATCCGAAAAGTCCGATAATATTGGAAATTCCTATGTAAATAAGAAAAGTTTCCAGTACAGGCAGATACTTTTTGCCCTTAGGTCCGAGTATTTCAAGGAAGAAATTATTCATCCACTCAATACCTGTTTCAAGGAGACACTGTGAGCCTGTAGGCACTTTTTTCAGCTTTCTGACAAGCAGAATTGAACCGAGAACCACAACAGCCATTATCACCCATGTAATAACGCGTGACTCCGGAACAGGAATTCCGCCGAAAACCGGTATTTCAAAAGCAACTCTGCATTCGAGCTCTTCCTGTAGTTTTTCAGCAATATCCATTAATTTACACCTTCTCTCAGTGAAAATAAGTGAAGATTTAAGGCAATACCGCATAATTAATGTGTGAGTATTGCGAAGTAAATTTTTTT